>JALZGN010000187.1 GCA_030861005.1 Actinomycetota bacterium | reverse complement strand
GTGCCCTTGAGCGGGCGGAGGAGGAGGCCGGCCGTGCTCGCGCGGAGGCAGATCGGGCCGCCGAGGCGCTCGCGGAGGCCGAGCGCCGCCTCCGCTCGTTCTAGCGCGACGACCCGTCAGGCGAACGCGGCGAGCGCACGCTCGAGCCGCTGTCGGCCGGCGAGGAGTGGGGCGAGGAGATCGCCGTCCCGCTCGACGCGGGCGCGAACGGTCGCCGGCGTGAAGGACGCCGGGTCGAGGGCCGGCCCGACCTCGTCCCAACGAAGCGGCGCCGCGACCGGCGCGCCCGGGCGGGGCCGGAGGGAGTACGGCGCGACGACCTGCTGGCCGTGACCATTCATCTTCGTGTCGACGAAGACGCCGTGCCTTCGCGCGAGCGACCGCTCGCCGGTCACGAGTCCGCCCGCCGCCCGGACGAGCGCGCCGGCGACGACCTCGGCGAACCCCTGCGCTTCCTGGTGCGTATGGCGGCGCGCGATCGGGACGCGGACGTGGAGCCCGTCCCCGCCGGTGGTCATTGCGCACGAGGCGAGACCGAGCGCGGTCAAGGCGTCCCGAAGGAGGAGGGCGGCGCGAGCGACGTCCCGGAACTCGACGCCCTTCGGATCGAGGTCGAAGAGGACGAAATCGGGCCGATCGGGGCGGTCGGCACGCGACGTCCAGACGTGGAGGTCGACGCACCCGAGCTCGATCATCCAGAGGAGGGCGAGCTCGTCGTTCACGAGCGGGTAGCGGACGAGCGCGCCGCGGCGGGACTTCGCGGGCTGCGGCGACACCGGGATCCAATCGGGCATCGCGGGCGGAGCGTCCTTGATCCAGCGAAACGGGCTCCGCGGGCCGGTGTAGTGCTGCTTCATGGTGAACGGACGGTTGCGGAGGTGGGGGAGGAGCGCGGTCGCGACGGCGCGGTAGTAGGCGACCGCGTCCGCCTTCATGATCCCCTCGTCCGGCCACCAGGCCCGCTCGAGCGCGGTGAGACGGACGACGCGGTGCCCGTGCCGAACCTCCTCTTCCACTCCGTCAGCCTCTCGCCCGGGTTCGTCCCGGGGGCGGCGGTGACCGCGGCGAGCGGCTGGCGCTAGTCGTGCCCTCCGTCGCGTGGGTTCGGATCCCGCGTCCCCGCCTTCGCGAGGCCGCGGCTCACCATGTATGCGGCTCCGATGATCGTGATCAGGAGCCAGCCGCGGCTGGCGTTGAAAGTGTCGAGCACGCCCATGGCGATCGCGAGGCCGAGGACGATCGCTGCGAGGACGAGGAACTCGCTCGTCAGGAAGAACGGCTTCGTCTCCGCCCACGGCCGGCGGCCGTAGCCGGCAGCCGGCTCGTCGAAGAAGCCGCCGCTCTCGCCGCCCGAACCGCGGATGCGCGTGGTCCGCAAGCCCTGCTCGCTGTCGTGCGTCGTCATCCGGTGACTCCCTCCTACTCGTTCCTTGAGCGACTCGATGAGGCCGCGCTCGTTCTCCTCGTCGTCCTCGAGCAGCCGGACGTAGCGAATGTCGCGACCCCGCACGACCGTGTTCTCGCCGAGGGAGACGAACGCATCCGACGTGCCGGTCGCGTGGATCGAGGCGAGCTGCGCGCGAGCCGCCTCGACGTCCGAGCCCGCCGGCGCTCGCAGCTCCTCGCCGTCGGCGAGCCTGACGTCGAGGACGTAGCGCTTCGCCCTCGATCGCAGCTCCTTCGTCTCCGCCTCGTCCGCCCTCGTGGCCAACGAATCACCCCTCGCTCCCGGAAACGTACCCCGGCGCCCGTCGGCGCCAACGTGCTCGTGGGGCGTTCCCTGCGGTATCGCGCGCTAGGCTGATCGCATGTGCCGAAGCATCCAGACGCTCTACAACCGAGAGCCGCAGGCGACCGACGCCGAGGTGCGTGCCGCCGCCCTCCAGTACGTGCGCAAGATCAGCGGCTACACGAAGCCGTCTCGGGTCAACGAGGAGGCGTTCGAGCGGGCCGTCGACGCCGTCGCAGCCGCATCGGCGGCGCTTCTCGGCGAGCTCGTGACGCGAACGGCGCCGAAGGACCGAGAGGTCGAGGCGGCGAAGGCTCGTGCGCGCCGCACCGCACGGCAAGCGGCCTGAGTTCCGCCGCCGCCGCGCGCTTCCTCCGTCGACGTCTCGCTGCCGCGTACGCCCTCTCCACCGGTGCGCGGGCGCTTCCTTCGTCGGTCCGATCGTGGTAAGAAATGTCAAATGCTGCGGCGACCTGCGGCGCCGGCCCTTGCGACGGCCATTTTGGCTGGTCTCGTCACGGCGCTCAACCAAACTCGACGACGGGATGACCTACTACACCGACATCGGCCTTCGCCGGTAGCGAAGAACCGAACGAAGCGACGGTCGAGGGGAGCGCCAAGCACTCCCCTCTCCGTTTCTTACCTTTCGATCGGAACGGCGCCTCGACGGCGCCGCTCTACGAGGGCTCGTTCGGGCTCGCGCCAACCGCGAGCGGGGGACCGAGCGCCTCTTCCGCCTCGTCTCGGAGCGAGCCGACGAAGGCGATCGCGCCCGCGAGCGCGACGCAGGCTCCGCTTATCCCGACGACGACGGACGCGCCCACGACCTCGTTCACGAGCGGGGCGAGCGTGACCGAAAGCATCATCGTCGAGAGGAAGAGGGCCGTGGACGCGCCGAAGATCGCCGCGTGGTAGCGCGGCTCGGCCTCTTGCTGGACGACGGTGTCGAAGATGACGTCGGTCGTCCCGTCGAAGAAGCCGATGACGGCGAGGAAGAGGAGCGCACTCGGCGCGTGCGCGGTCGAGGCGAGAAGGGCGAAGGTCGTCGCCATGAGCAGGAGGGAGACGCCGATCCATCGCGGCCCACGGACGTCGACCCCGGTGAATCCGACGAAGGACTTCCCGATCGCGAGGCCGGCGGCGAGACAGGCGAAACCGAACCCGTACGCGCCCGGGCCGAGGTCGACCCCGTCGCCGAGGAAGCGGGGAAGGGTCGCGTTCGCGAGGCCCGTCGCCAGCGTCGCGGCCGCGAAGGAGAGGACGAGGAAGAGGAGCCGCCGCCTCGTGAAGACGTAGCGGATCCCGGTGACGAGCGTCGGGGAGCGTCCGGACGCCGCGCGGATGCCGCGGGGAAGGCCCGTGAAGACGAGCGCGGCGAGGACGAACGTCCCGACGTCGATCACGAGCGCGGGTACGACGCCGACGAGGGAGATGGCGAGACCGGCGACCGCTGACCCGGTCGCCATGGAGACGTTCTCGATCACGCCCAGCGCGGCGTTGGCCGGGGCGTATCCTCGGCGCTCGAGGAGCACGGGGATGGTCGCCGGAACGGCCGAGTCCGAGAGGGCGGCGAGGAGGCCCGAGAGAGCAACCGCGCCGAAGACGAGCGCGTGCTGATCCATGAGGACGCCGAAGAGGACGAGACCGATCGCGCCTCCGCGGGCGAGCTCGACTCCCACGAAGACCGTCCTTCGGTCGACGCGGTCGATCACGTAGGCAGCGATCCCGCTCCCGGCGATCGGCGGCGCGATCCGAAAGAGAAGGATCGCGGCGACCGACGTGAGCGATTCGGTTTCGTCGTAGAGCCAGCCGACGAGCGCCGCCAACGTCAGCCAGTCGCCGGCGAGCGAGACGAGCTTGGCGAGCGCGAGACACCGAAACGGCCCGTGTGCGAGCGCGTCGACGACGTTCCGCGGGCGCAGCACGCTGGTCGTCCCGTTCAGCGCGACGGAGACGACGAGACCGACGACCCCGAGCGCGATCAGCACGTCGCCGATCGAGAACACGTTCGCGAGCGGGAGGGCGTGAGGGAGCGCAAAGACGTCGCCGAGGAACCCGAGACGGTGCGTCGCGTCCGTGACGTTCGCTCCATCCCTCACGAGGCCCGCCGCCGCGAGGGCATCGTGCGAGACGGGCATCCGGCCGCCGTTCGCCGTGATCGCGATCCCGTTCAGGATCATCCCGAGGAGAATCGGGATGAGCGCGCGCACGTGACGGTTGACGAGGCCGAAGGCCGCGAGGGCGCCGTAGCTTCCGAGGTGGAGGACGACGACGGCGTCGTTTGGAATTCCGTGTCCGAGGCGGGAGAAGATCACCCCCTGGACGGCGAGGGCGATGAGAACGAGCGGGGCAAAGCGGAGCTCGAGCTCGAGGAGACGCGAGACGCGTCCCCGCAGGAGCCAAGCGAGGAGCAACCCGACGAAGAGGCTCGGGAGGAGGAACATCTACGCGGCGGCTGCGAAGCCGGAGGGCGGGCGCGTGTGGCGAAGGGGGAAGGTCAGCACCTCGCTGAGCGCCTCGTGCACGTCGTCGAAGGCGGCGACGAGCTGCCGGGAGAGTGCTCGGTCGAACCCGAGGACGAGGTAGCCGACGAGCGCGTCGTCGTCGCGAAGCGCGAGCGCGACGTAGGAGCGTCCGTCCACCGCCCCTTGGGCTGCGACGGCGACGCCGTCCCCAGCGTTCGCCTCGCGGAGGAGCCAGCTCGTCAGCGAGCGGCTCGAAGGACCGCGTCCGCGGTTCCATTCGGCGACGAGCGTGCCCGAGAGCTCCGCTTCCTGCCAGCCGAAGACTCCTCCCCAGGCGACGCGCGAAGCGGCGGACAGGGGAGAAAGGAGCTCGTCGAGGAGTCGTTCGAGCTCGTCGCTCGTTCGCGCGCGGGCGAGTGCCGCCCGGAGAACGCGCGCAACTCGTGCCGCCCTCGCGCGCTCGACCTGGTCGAGGAGGACGAAGATGAGCGCGATCCCGCCCGAGGCAGCGGTGAGAAGCGGAAGGCCGGCGACGAGGGCGAGGAGCGCAACGACGCCACTCCCAACTGGAAGGAGCCCGGCGCTCGCCGTCGCCGTCTTGACGAGCCGCAGCGCCGAGACTCGCTTGCGCGACCGAAGGGCGCGCACCTCGGCAATCTCCTCCGGTGAGAGCACCGACGAGGGGTGTTCGCCTCGCTCCATCGCGACGAACGCTTTCGCGATGACGGGGTGAAACTGCGTGCCGCGGTTTCGCTCGATCTCGGCGAGGGCCACCTCCCGCGGGAGGGCCGGTCGATACGGGCGGTCGCTCGTCATCGCGTCGTAGCTGTCCGCGATCACGAGGAAGTGGGAAGTGAGAGGGATCTCGTCGGGATCCATCGCGTAGTACCCGCGGCCGTCGAAGCGTTCGTGGTGGTACTCGACGGCTTGAGCCTCGCTCGAGGCGAAGCTGAACTCGTTCAGGAGGCGCGCCGAGAGGCGAGGGTGCCGGCGCATCGAGGTCCACTCCTCCTCGTCGAGCTTCGTCGGCTTGTTCAGGATCGACGCGTCGACGGCGATCTTTCCGAGATCGTGCAGCCGGCCAGCTCGCCATACGCGCGCGACCTCCGACTCGGAAAGGCCAAAAACGCGGGCGAGCGCGGCTGCGTGCCGGGCAACTCGCTCGGAGTGACGAGCCGTATACGTGTCGCGCTCGTCGATCACGTTCGCGAACGCCTCGAGCGCGCGGCCCGTCTGCTCCTGGAGGCTCACAAGACGCGAGTGCGCCTGGTAGACGGCGAGGGCGAGCGGCAGGAGGGTCAGGAGCGCCCACGGCTCGCTGATCACGAAGAGGGCGAAGGCGACGCCGAAGCAGACCTCGCCGAGGATGGGGGGAAGCTCGGTTCGGAGTTGCTCGAGCGTCGGCCCGTGCCCGGGGGAGCTGAGGGCGATGATTCCCTCGATCAGTACGTTGTTCGTGGCGTACATGACGACCGTGAGGGCCGCGATCGCCCCTAGGTCGTCCGGAAGCGAGACGTCGCCGGGAGTTCCGCCGGCGGCGATGAACGCCCATCCCCCCATCGCCGACGCGATTCCGAAGACGCTTGCGTTGTACGCGAGCTGACGGTACGACGCGCCGCGGAGAGAGTCGACGGCGAGGACTCCGAACGCCGCGATCAGGGCAGCCGGCGACGGTCCGAGGACGAGGCTGGCCGCCACATGGACCCCGGTCGAGAAGCTGAACGACGCCGTCTCGGTCGACGACGGATGCCGAGGACCCGAGACGTGAGCGAGCTCCGTCAGTATGACGGCCGCGCCGAAGAGCGCGAGCGTGGCGACCGGAACGTCGACGCTCCTGACGGTTGCAAACGTCAGGAGGACGACACCGGCCGCCACCGTCCCCGCGAAGAGCGCGCGCGCCGAGAGAGAAACGCGCATCGGGACTTAGCGGTGAGCCGCTAGGGTCCCCACTTCTTGCCGGCGCCGGCGGCCAGAATGAGCGCACCGATCACGGCGAGGCGATAGCTCCAGGCGTAGAGCCGCAGCATGGGTCCTCCTTGGTCGTGGGACATCTCTTCGCAGCCTGGAGGGCGCTCGGCGTCTGTCTATCCCCCTCTTAGGGCAGCTTTCGCCGAGGAGCGACGGCACGCTCGTCGGCTCCGCGGCGGAGCGCTTGGCAAGGGGCCGGGGGCCCCGGCCCCTTGCCTTCATCTGCCCACCCAGTCGAGCGAGTCACGCGCCGCGCTCGGGCTGCGACGCTGCGGGGGCACTCACGTCGCTCGTGCCCTCGGGCCTGCCGCCCTAGTCGCGGTAGATCTGCCCGCGGATCTCGCCTTCCGGGAACTTCGTCGTGTGGACGTTTGCGTACGTCCGACGCGCGCGCATCGCCCGCACGACCTCCTTGAACGCCCCGGGTTCGATCCCCTGCGCCTCGGGACCGATGATGTCGGCAGCGTCGATCGTCCCCCTGACAGTGCCCTCACGAGCCGGGCATGCCGGCTTGTCGCCCCCCCCGCAGAGGAAGGCGATGACGTCGCCGTTCACGCGTCTTTGCGCGAAGTGGATGTGCGCGGACAACGCGTTGGCCTCGAGGTGCGAGTACCTCAGCCGGTAGCGCAGGACGCCGTTCACGAGGTCGACGTCGAGGCTCCCGCGAGCGGTCGTCGAGATCGCTGGAACCTCCTCGAACCCCCTCAGGTGAGCGTCGAAGTCGAGCCTCGAGCCACCCCTCGACATGGCGGAGGAGGCCGCGAGGGCCGCAACCACAGCGAGGACGGCAACGAGCGATCCCGCGATTCCGAGTTTCTTCATCGTTCCTCCTTCTCTCCCCGCCTTGCCTCGCCCGGCGGCGGGCGCAGCGGCGTGTAGCAACGTGGCCTCGGCATGATTGGCGCCGACCCTCACCTCCTTTCCGTAACTCGCCCAGAACCTGACGGCGTCGGCATCGGCGCCGAGTACAGCGCGAATTTAGTCCGAGAGGCGCGCTCTGCCTACTGGTCGGACGGCTAGTGGGAGC
>JALZGN010000185.1 GCA_030861005.1 Actinomycetota bacterium | reverse complement strand
CCCGCCGCGACGAAGCGGCTCGGCGACCAGGAGCTCGTTCGCCAAGCTGACCTTGCGCGATTCGTCGAGCTCGCGCGTGAGTTCGACGACGGCGAGCGCACGATCGCCGACTTCTTTTCTCACCTCGAAGGGCGCTTCGGCCCGCAGGCGGACGGTCGCGGCGTCCAGCTCCTGACGTACCACCGGGCGAAGGGGCTCGAGTTCGAGGCGGTCTTCCTTCCGCGACTCGAGGAGCGCGAGCTTCCCATCCGCCAGGCGAAGACGGCCGACGAGATCGCCGAGGAGCGTCGGCTCCTCTACGTCGGAATCACCCGCGCGAAGCGGTTCCTCTTCCTGACGCGTTCGACGGCGGCGCCGAGAAGCCCCTTCCTTGCGGAGATGGGAATCGGGACCGGGCTCGCTCAGACGACGGGCGAGCACGTGCGCGTCGAGGTCGCGGAGACGCCGGCGCACGCGGCGCTTCGCCGCTGGCGGCGCGAGCGCGCGCTCGCCGACGGCGTTCCGGCGTTCATCGTCCTCCACGACCGCACCCTGGCGGCGATCGCCGCCCGAAAGCCGGCGTCGCGTGCGGAACTCGCAGGAATCTCGGGAATCGGGCCCGCGAAGCTCGAACGCTACGGCGACGACCTCTTGCGCGCGCTCGCAGCTCCCTGACGGTGGTTACGGGTGGCGCCGGTGAACCCGGTGAATCGAGGTAGTCAACCGCGCTTGGGGGAGTGGGTCAACTCCCGACGGAGGGGGACACCCGGCCTCGTCGGGACGAAACTTTGGGATACATAGGCCGAGGCCCCGATGCGGCGGGGGCAGCGGTCACCTAGGAAGACGGGGCTGGCGGCGGCCCCGTTTTCGCTTTCGCTGGCCGCTCAGTCGCCGACCACCTGGACGATCCAGCGGCGGTCGCGCGAGCGGTCGAGCTCCATGAAGAGCACGCGCTGCCACGTGCCGAGGCAGAGCTCGCCGTCGCGGACCGGGATCGACTCGCCCGCCGGGCCGAGCAGCATCGCCATGCAGTGCGAGTGACCGTTTCCGAACTCCATGTCCTCGGGGCAGACGTTCTCGGTGCGCCGGTCCCAGTCGTCGTGGGCGTAGTACTTCTCGCTCGGGACGAGTCGGCGGAGCATCCGGATGAAGTCTTCGAGGAACCCCGTCTCGAACTCGTTGACGCGTACGCAGCACGTGGTATGGGGCGAGTAGACGCACGCGATCCCGTCGCGGACCCCGCTCTCCGCGACGACGTCGCGAACGTCCTCGGTGATGTCACGAATCTCGAGTCCTCCCGCCGTACGCAGGCTGCGCTCAATCTGGAAGACCTTCACGGGGTGGCTGCCACCTCCCGAACTTCGCTCGACGACCCGACGGACTCCACGACGCGGCGCGTATTTTGTCGCGTCGGATCAGTTCGTGCCGAAGTTCGACGAAACCCGCTCAGGACGGCCGGCTAGGAGCAATTGCGAACGGTCCGCGCCATGCCTGGATGGCTCGGCCCGCGTTCGTCGCGCTCTCCTGCTAGTAGCCGCTTCCGCCGCTGCCGGAGCCCGAGTCGTTGTCGTCCTCGGTCCCCGTCTCGTCGTGCCCGGTCGTCGTGTCGTCCTCGGTCGTCGCCCCCGCTCCGCCGGATCCGACCGTCAGCGTCCCGACCATGCCGCGGGCCTTGTGGCCGTCGACCGGGCAGTAGAACTCGTACGTCCCTTCGTCCAGATCGAGGTCGAGCGTCGTCGACTCGCCGGGGCCGATCGTCTCCGACTCCTCCTCGACGCCGTTCCCCTCGACCTCGATCGCATGTGGCGCTTGGCCGTCGTTCCTGAGGTCGATCGAGAGCGCCCCCGGGTCGACCTTGATGTCAGCCGGATGGAAGCGGAAGTCGATCGCCGCGACCTGAATGCTCTGGCCGGCACCGCTCGCGCCGCCGCTTTCCCCACCCCCGTTCTCGTCGCCCCCGCAACCCGCTGCGAACGCGAACGAGAGAGCGAGGAGGGCAGCGACGAGGATGCGCACCATGCCCGATAGTACGAACGCCGCCGCGGATCGGTTTTTGTCCCCTTCTTCGGCGCTCGGAGTCGCAATCACGCCACCGCATCGGGCAGGACGGGACGTCCCTATCCGCTGCCGATTGAAACGTCGTGGCAAGGACGAGATGATGATCGCTTGCGGCAGGAGTGGTCCCCGGACGTGGAGGTCCGTCGATGCCAGGAAACGTGCGCTTCATCCAGGCCCGCAACTTCACCCGCGGGCGCGAGTCCTCGATCGACGTGCTCGTCATCCACACGATGGAGAACAAGGAGAACCCCGACAGCGCGGAGAGCATCGCGAGCTGGTTCGCGGGTGGAAGCGCTCCCGAGGCGTCTGCTCACTACTGCATCGACAGCAACACGGTTGTTCAGTGCGTGAGGGACGAGGACGTGGCCTGGCACGCGCCCGGGGCCAACCACGACGGGCTCGGCTTCGAGCACGCGGGTACGGCGAAGCAGACCGGGCGCGACTGGACCGACGCGTACAGCAAGTCGATGCTCGAGCTTTCGGCGCAACTCGTCGCCGAGAAGTGCGTCCAGTACCGCATTCCGCCGGTGTGGCTAACGCCGGCGGATCTTCAGGCCGGGCGGCGCGGAATCACGAGCCATAACAACGTGAGCAAGGCGTTCGGCAGGTCGACCCACTGGGACCCGGGTGTCGGCTTCAACGTTCAGCGCTACCTGACGCGCGTCCGTGAGCAGATGCGAGAGGCCGGAGGACAGGACTTCAAGCCCGATCCCCCGACGTTGCGGAAGGGCGATCGCGGGTGGCGGGTGAAGCAGCTGCAGCGGCGCCTCGAGGTGCATGGCTTCGAGGTCGGAAACGTCGACGGCGTGTTCGGTCCGCAGACCGAGGAGCAGGTACGCAAGTTCCAGCGCAGCCGCGACATCGACGCCGACGGAATCGTCGGGCCGATGACCTGGAAGATGCTCAACAAAGCGGCGTCCTGACGCGCCGCATTCGGCCTGCGAGCGGCCGGAAGAGCGAAACCCTGCCTCCCGGCGGGCTTCAGCGCGACACGCGCGCGACCGGCTCGGCCTCGAAGGCGAGCGCGGCCGGGTTCCCCGCGGCGACGCACGCCTCGGGCAGCGCGGCGCAACCAAGCCAGGCGACCTGCGGACGCCAGGCGAGCACGCCGATCCCTCCCGCGAGGACGACGAGCGCGTCGACCGTCACCGCCCAGCCGGGGCCGAGCCAGGCGGCGAGCCCGGCCGTGATCAGGCCGCCGAAGGGAAGCATGCCGACGAACGCAGCCGCCCAGATCGCCATCGCGCGGGCGCGGAGCGCGTCCGGGGCGGCTGCCTGGACGACGACGGTCGAGAGTCCGACGAAGACGACCCCGCAAAAGCCCCCGACGACCGCGAGGGCGAGCGAGAAGGGCACGCTCGTCGAGAGGCCGAGGGCGGCGATCGCAAGCGCCGTCACGAAGTAGCCGGCCAGGAGCGGTTCTCCCTTGTTCGGCCGCCGGGCGAGCGCAAGAAGGGCGACCGAGCCGAGAACCGACCCGAGGCCGATGCAGGCGCTCAGGGCGCCGAGGGTGCCGGCCCCGGCCTCGAGCTGGAAGCGCACGATCGCCGGGATCATGAAGGCGACCGGCGGCGTCCCGAACATGCCGGCGAGGACGAGCAGGAGCATGAGCGAGGTGAGGCTGCGGCGGCCGAGCACGAAGCGAAGGCCGTCCATGATCCCGCCCCCCAATCTGGTCGCGGTCGCGGCGACCACGTTCGAACGGGGCAGGAGCGCGAGGGCAGCCAGCACCGCCAGGAAGCTCGCGGCGTTCACGCCGAAGACCCAGGTCGGGCCGCCGGACGCGAGCAAGAACCCGGCTAGCGCCGGACCCGCGAAGCGGGCGACCTGGAGCGAGAGGCTGTTGATCGCGACGGCGCTCTCCAGGTCCTCTCCGGGGACAGTGGCGGCAAGCATCCCCTGGAAGGCCGGGAAGCTGAGCGTTCCAAGCGTCCCGCCCACGACGGCGATCGCCGCGATCAGCGGCACGGTGAGCTCGCCGGTCGCCCACAGGAAGGCGAGGAGCACGGCGACGCCCATGTTCGCGCCCTGGAAGAGGAGGAGGAGGGTTCGCCGCTCGTAGCGGTCGGCGAGGGCGCCGCCCGGAAGCGCGAAGAGGATGTTCGGGATCGTGTTCAGAAAGCCGATGATCCCGAGGGTGGCGGCCGAGCCGCCGAGCAAGAGGACGACGTAGCCGAAGGCGGCCGCCTCCACCCAGTTCCCGACCAGGGAGAGGAGAACCCCGGCCGAGTAGACGCGGAAGCGCCGGTGGCGGAGGGCGGCGAGGGCGCGGCCGCTCGGGGCCGGAACCGTCTCCGCAAGGAGGAGCTCGCGTCCGTCCGGCCCACCCTCGTCGAGGAGGGCCAAGACCCCTCCGCGAACGGCGTAGGCGCGAAAGCCGTGATCCTGGAGCCAGTGCGCCACCCGGACGCTCGTCGCCTCCCGCGTTCAGGTGCAGGCGAGGACGAGCTCGACCCCGGGCGGGAGGGTCGAGGCGAAGGCGGGGATCTCATCGGGGGGGACTCGCCTCGCCCCCGGGAGCGGGTGGGCGAGGTCGTCCTTTCGCCGGCAATCGAGGAGGAGCGCCCCTGCCGCGACGAGGGAGCGAGCACTCGCCGCCTCGATCCGAAGCGACGAGGGGCGAAGGGCCGAGGGGAGGTGGTAGCGGCGGGTTGGCTGGGACACTGGTTTTCGGATCGACGTGGCTCGTCGCCCGAGACTATGGGCCTCGCGGCTGTTTACGCAACGGGCGCTCGAGGCTGGTGCCAGACCTGGTAGTAATCCCGCCTCGACGTGAGCGAGCGGCGCGTGCGGAAACGGCGGACGAGTTGAGGAAGCTCAGGGTACTTCTCGCCGGTGCGGCGGCATTCCTTCTGATCGCGGCGCCGGCGGTGAGTCAACGCGTGTCTACTTCGTCGAGCTACGCGCGTGGGGGCGTAAGACGCCCGGGTAGGAAGCCCGGCCGAAGGGGGACGCGCAAGGGCTTCCGATCCTTCACGCCGTGAAGAAAGAAAGCGAAGGGATGACCGAAAAAGCTCACATGCTTTGGACGTTCGCGATCACTTCGATCGCGCTCTTCATGGTCACGCTCGACAATCTCGTCGTAACGACGGCGCTGCCCGTAATCCGTCGTGACCTCGATGCAAGCCTGCAGGAGCTCGAGTGGACGGTGAATGCGTACACCCTCACCTTCGCGGTGCTGCTCCTGACGGGCGCCGCACTCGGCGACCGGTTCGGGCGACGACGACTGTTCGTGATCGGTCTCGGGATCTTCACCGCCGCATCGGCCGCGGCCGCGCTCGCGGGCTCCTCCAACGAGCTGATCGCCGCGCGAGCGATCCAGGGCCTCGGCGGCGCCATCGTGCTACCGCTGACGCTGACGATCCTCTCGGAAGCGGTGCCGGCGGAGCGGCGTGGCGTCGCGCTCGGCGCGTGGGGCGGCATCGGCGGCCTCGCCGTCGCGCTCGGCCCGCTCGTGGGCGGCGCCATCGTCCAGGGCATCTCCTGGCAGTGGATCTTTTGGCTGAACGTGCCGGTCGGCCTGCTTTTGGTCCCGCTCGCGTTCGTGCGCCTGAGGGAGACCTGCGGTCCGTACGGCCGCCTCGACCTGACGGGTCTCGCACTCTCGGGTATCGGCCTGCTCGGGGTCGTCTGGGGCCTCGTCCGCGGTAACGATGTCGGCTGGACGTCCACCGAGATCGTCGTGACGATCGCCGGCGGTGTCGCCGTCCTCGTCCTCTTCGTCCTCTGGGAACTGCGTCACGAGGCGCCGATGCTGCCGATGCGCTTCTTCGGCAACCGGACGTTCGCTGCGGCCAACGTCGCGTCCCTCTTCATGTTCTTCGGCATGTTCGGCTCGATCTTCCTGCTGGCGCAGTTCCTGCAGACGGTGCAGGGCTACTCGCCGCTCAGCGCCGGCCTCCGGATCCTGCCCTGGACCGTGATGCCGATCTTCGTCGCACCGCTCGCCGGCGCCCTTTCCGACCGCATCGGCGGGCGCCCGCTCATGGCGACCGGACTCACGTTGCAGGCGGTCGGCTTGGTGTGGCTCGGCACCGTCATGACCCCGACGGCCGACTATTCGAAACTCGTCCCCGGATTCGTCGTTTCCGGCATCGGCATGGCGCTGTTCTTCGCGCCGGTCGCCAATGTCGTCCTCAGCGCCGTCCGGCCGAGCGAGGAGGGTCAGGCGTCGGGAGCGAACAACGCGATCCGCGAGGCCGGCGGAGTCTTCGGCGTCGCCGTTCTCGCCACCGTTTTCGGACGCTACGGCGGCTACGAGAGCGGGCAGAGCTTCGTCGACGGGCTCTCGCCCGCGATCTACGGCGGCGCAGGTGTCGTCTTCGCGGGCGCACTCGCCGCGCTCGCGATCCCGCGCGTTCGCCGCCTGACAGCGGCGCCCGACGCCAATCCCGCAGAGGCAGCCATTTCGCGCTGTGCCTGCGCGGGCTGCTGGGGGCCACTCGCCGATCCACAATTGGAACCGACCGCGACGCGCGCGGCTTGAGGCGCACGAGACAAAGCGGGCGACTCCAGGTGGCCGCTACGCAAATCGCTCGTGGCAGCAGAGGGCGAGCTAAGGTTGACGAGAGGCGCGCAGGGCCCGTAGCTCAGCGGTAGAGCAGCGGACTCATAATCCGTTGGTCCCTGGTTCGAATCCAGGCGGGCCCACAGTGAAACCCCCGGAATCGGGGGTTTCTAGTTCCGACGAGGCGACGTTCTTCAGCGTGATTCACCGGGAAGCAGGGCTCCCCGCACGCTCACGACCTACGAGGACCGCGAAGCGCGAGGCTGGAGAACCGGGTCCGAGACGAGCCGGCCGGGCCGATCGGCGGCGGAGAACGGTCGTCGAAGCGTCAACGCGGGCGATCGCTCTACTGAGAGGGCCGTTCCGGCTGACTGACTAGCCGCGGATGGCGGGATGCGCGCCGCGCTAGTCCTCGCGCTGCCGTTTTCGGGATCGGCAGGCGCTACAGATCGGCCCAACCGATGCCGATACGACCTCGTATTGACGTTCCTAGGAGGCGAGTGAAGTGGCGATCGTCGTACATGCGTTCTCTGGAGTCGCCGGGGTCGAGGTGGCGAGCTTGCCGGCGGTGACGCCGTGAACCCGATTCGCGCCCTGTGGGGGAAGGCGGAGGGCTCCGGGCTCGTCGCCGTCTTGCTCACCTGGGGCGGGGTTACGGCCGCGAACGTCGTCGTCGCCTACGTGCTCGTCGTCATTTTCACCTAGCTGGCGTCCGGCGGCCGCGAGGGAGAGGGCCGGGGAGACTCCGGCCCTCGTTGTCAGCGCGTTGAAACACCACATGGTTTGTCTTCGCGCGAGCCGGGGGAAAGAATCCCTCGTCCTGTCGTGCGGCAAGGAGGTATCGATGAGACGACTCTGCGGCATTCTTGCTGCGGCTCTCGCCTTCGGAACCATCGCGGCCCCGGCTGGCGCGCAGGAGCCGACGGCGCCTGAGCAGGCGACGCTCGGGCTCTGCACGGCCCATTTCGAGGCCCTGGTGCTCGCGCCAACCGAGCCCTCGGGCATCTCCGTCGCACACGAGGCGGTGCTTGAGCCGACGGGGACCTGCCCGTAGAGAGTCAGGACACGGGGAGATCGGCGAGTCCGGTCTCCCCGGTCTCCTCGACCCGTCTCGCCGCCGTCGGAGGCCTGACGGACAACGACGTCGGCGAGGCCGAGCGTCCGCTTGCGAGCACCGCCGCTGCGACCGCTCGGCGTTGCACCGCCCGTTCGCATGCTCTACGGTCCGCCCTCTCACGGAGGACCATTGGTGGACGAGCAGATCGACAACCGCGCGTCCGAGACCGCTTCGGGAGCGCGAGTCCGAGACTACGACGACCTGGGGGAGCGGGTCGCTTCCGTCCTGAACGCAGCCGAGCAGGCGGCAGAGCAGATCCGCGCTGATGCGATGAGCGCTGCGGAGCAAACGCGCCGCGACGCCGAGGCCGAGGCGCGCTCGTACGCCGAGGAGAGGCGGCGCGAGGCCGACGTCGAGAGCGAACGCCGGCGGTCGGAGGCGCTCGCCGAGGCGACCTCGATCCGTGACGGCGCGCAGGCCGCGGCGCGGCGCATCGCGGAGGAGGGACAGAGGCACCTCCGCGAGCTCCGCGAAGACGCCCGCGCGCTCGAGCGGCGCTTCGTCGCCGCGATCGACGACCTTCGCGATCTCGTCTCCGAAGTCGAGGAGGCGGTGCCGAACCCCGGCGAGGGCGACCACCGAGACGTCCCGGACGACCATGCCGCTGGGGTCGACCCGGCGCCTCGGAATCTGAACGATGCCCTTCGGCCGGGCGGCCGCGAGGAGGCGGAGGCTCGCGTCGAGGCAGGCGCCGACGACGACGCGCCCGCTCCCTACGCCGACGGTCCGCCGCCTCGGTAGCGTTTCGCGCCGCGGCATACGCGTACGGTGGCCGCGATGAGCAGGTTCCTCGAGCGCCTGCTCGACGGCGCTGTCGTCGTCGCCGACGGAGGCACCGGCGCGCTCCTCTCGGCTCGCGTTCCGCGCCTGCGCGCGCCGGAGGAGGCGAACGTGAACGCCCCGGAGGCCGTCATCGCCGTCCACGCGAGCTTCATTCGCGCCGGGGCGGAGCTGATCGAGACGAACACCTTCGGCGCGAATCGCCGCAAGCTCTCGGCGCTTCTCCTCGAGGACCGCCTCGAGAAGATCGTCGAGCGAGGCGTCAAGCTGGCGCGCGAGGCTCGCGAGATCTCGGGGCAGGACGTCTTCGTCGCCGGGTCGATCGGCCCGCTCGGGGATTCCGATGGAACGTACGGCGCCGAGTCTCCATACGAGACGTTTCACGAGCAAGCGCAGCTTCTCGAGGGGCGCGGCGTCGACCTTTTCATGGTCGAGACGTTCTTCGAGCTCGAGGAGCTCGAGGCAGCACTCGCAGCCGTTCGGGACGTCTCGTCGCTTCCGATCGTCGCCCAGCTCACCTTCGACGAGGACGCCGAGACGCTCGCGGGCGTCCCCGCGCGTCGGGCGGCGGAGCGCCTGCGTTCGCTCGGAGTGGCGGCGATCGGCGCCAACTGCGGCCTCGGCCCGCAGGCGGCGCTCGCCGCGCTCGCGGAGATGGCCGCGGGCGGCGATGGGATCGTGCTGACGGCGCAGCCGAACGTCGGTCTCCCGAGCCGCTCGGGCGGCAGGCTCGTCTACCCGCACGCCACCCCCGACTACTTCACCGAGTTCGCGGCGCAGGCTCGAAGCCTCGGCGCCCGTGTCATAGGCGGCTGCTGCGGCACGCAGCCCGCGCACATCGCTGCGATCCGCGCCGCCGTCGACGCGAAGCGCGTGCCCCGGCTCGAGGTCGCGCGCGTCGATCGCGACGTCGCCGAGCCCTTCGCTCCGCGCGAGGGGAAGACGCTCCTCGAGCGGAGGCTCGAGGCGGGGGAGTGGGTCGTCTCGGTCGAGCTCGACCCGCCCAAGGGCACGAACTTGGACGCGATGCTCGCCGCCGCGACCACGCTGAAAGCCGCAGGCGTCGTCGACGAGGTCGACATCAACGACAACCCGATGGCGCGCGCCCGTCTCTCGGCGCTCACTGCGGCCGTCGTGATCGAGCGAGAGATCGGGCTCGAGACGATCCCGCACGTGACGCCGCGCGACGCGTCCATCATGGGCCTCCAGTCACAGCTCCTCGGCGCGCACGCCGAGGGAATCCGAAACGTGCTCGCCGTCACCGGCGATCCGCCGCATGTCGGCGATTACCCCGGGTCGAGCGGCGTCTACGAGTTCGACTCGATCGGCCTGACGGCCCTCCTCGCGCACCTGAACGAGGGCGAGGACTATTCGGGGAAGGCGATCGACGCGCCGACCGCCTTCTACGTGGGCGTCGCGGTCAATCCGTCCGCCGACGAGGTCGAGCTCGAACTCGAGCGCTTTCGACGGAAGGTCGACGAGGGCGCGCGCTTCGCGATGACGCAGGCGCTCTTCGACCTCGCGTTCCTCGACCGCTTCCTCGACCGGATCGGCGGCGAGTCGCCGATCCCGCTTCTCGTCGGCATCTGGCCGCTCAGGAGCTTCCAGCTCGCGTTCCGGCTCCACAACGAGGTTCCTGGGATCACGATCCCCGAGGTCGTGCAAGAGCGGCTCGCCGACGCCGGGCCCGATGCCGCCGCCGTCGGGCTCGAGCTCGGCCGCGAGCTCATGGAGGCGGCCCGGGAACGGGCGGCGGGGATCTACGTGATTCCGCCGTTCAAGGAGCCGACCGCCGCCCTCGATCTCCTTCTGTAGACCGTCTCGTCTGCCGGTCCTCTTGCGAGTGGCCGGGAAGCGGGCGCCGGCTAGACTGTCGGCATGGCCGAGCTCGGGACGATGCGCGTCAAGGCGGGCCTCGCCGAGATGCTCAAGGGCGGCGTCATCATGGACGTCACGCGTGCCGAGGAGGCGAGGATCGCCGAGGACGCGGGCGCCGTCGCCGTCATGGCGCTCGAGCGCGTCCCGGCCGACATCCGCGCCGAGGGTGGTGTCGCACGGATGGCAGATCCGACGCGAATCCGTGAAATCCAGGAGGCGGTGACGATCCCCGTCATGGCGAAGGCGAGGATCGGGCACTTCGTCGAGGCGCAGATCCTCGAGGCGCTCGAGGTCGACTACATCGACGAGAGCGAGGTTCTGACGCCGGCGGACGAGGCGAACCACATCGACAAGTGGCGCTTTCGCGTTCCGTTCGTCTGCGGCTGCCGCGATCTCGGTGAGGCGCTCCGCCGGATCTCGGAGGGCGCCGCGATGATCCGAACGAAGGGTGAGGCCGGGACAGGCGACATCGTGAACGCGGTTCGTCACATGCGCGCCGTCTTCGGGGCGATCCGCCGGCTCGGCTGCGTCTCGGAAGACGAGCTCTACACGGAGGCGAAGGAGCTTCGGGCCCCACTCGAGCTCGTACGCTGGGTCGCCGAGCAGGGGCGATTGCCGGTCGTGACGTTCACCGCGGGTGGCATTGCGACACCTGCCGACGCGGCCCTCTGCATGCAGCTCGGCGCCGATGGCGTCTTCGTCGGGTCCGGGATCTTCAAGTCCATGGATCCGTCGACGCG
>JALZGN010000159.1 GCA_030861005.1 Actinomycetota bacterium | reverse complement strand
GGCCGGCGACGACCGGGACGACCGGGCTCGACCCCGGCGGCCCGGCGAGCCCGTCGAGGGCCACGAGCGTCCCCGCGCCGACCCCCTCTCCGGAGGGAGTCTCGCTCGCCGGGCGTGCGATCGCCGTTCGTCCGAGAGCAAGCTCTTCGACCCGGCCGAGCTCGAGAAGCCCGGTCTCGACCGGGTGAAGCTCGGCGAGCAACGCGAGGTGAGGGCGTTCGCCGAGGCGGCGCTCAGCGTGGTCGAGGAGCCCGGCGATTCCAGCGGCGCAGGCTTCGGATCCTTTCGGCCCCGTCGTTGGCCGGCGGGCGACGAAGAGCCACTCGGGGTCCGCACCGGGCGTCACCCGGGCGACCGCGATCTCCGTCGTGGAGTTGCCGACGTCGACGCCGGCGACGAGCACGCGTCAGCTCGAGGCGAGAGCGGGCCGGCGGCGGCCGGTCTCCGCGCCGGCGGCGAGCGCGTCGACGACGAGCCGCTCGACCGTGTCGCGCCAGGCGCCCTCGTCGAGGACCCGGCGCAGGCCCCGCCTTCGCATGAACCGGCGCTTGCCGAGGACGTCGAGCGCCCGGATCGCTCCGGTTACGAGCGGGAAGTCCTCCTCCGAGACGAACTCCTTGATCTCGCTCGGCGCTGCCTCGTCGGAGGGGAACGCGCCCTCGGCGACGCCCTGCCAGTACGCGTGCTGGAACACGCAGCCGGATACTCCTCCGCTCGGCTTCACCCAGCATCCGAGGGTCAGGCCGCGGCCGGATTCCTGGAGTCCTCGAAGCGCGAGTTGCAGGAGCAGGCGTCCTCGCTCCTGGGAGGCGAGGGCCCGGAGCTCCTCCCGTGCAATCCCCTCGTGATCGTTCATGTCCGTACCTCCTCCGGACGAAAGCTCGCCCCGGATGCTACGCCACGAGCCCGCGTCGCACATACGCGTCGCGGGCTTCGCGGACAAGCGCCGCGCAGGCAGCGGCTCCGCGCTCGTCGAGTGTGGCGGCGAGCGAGTCGAGCTCGTCCGCCGAGGAGCGCCCGGGCCGGAGCATCTCGTAGAACTGCAGGAGCTCGTCGTCCGAGAATACGGTCAGCTCGGCTCCCCGCCGAAGGTTGTCGGCGAGCTGAGGGTTGCCACCCTCTGCGGCGAAGTCGGCCTGGAGCCGTAGCGTCTCGGGCGAGACGGCGACGTCCGCGGGCGAGAGCGCTCCCTCGAGCACGGACACGAGCGTGATCTCCGATACGCGGCGGCCCGTTCGCGACCTGACCGCGTCTCGAGCTCCGTCCGAGAGGGGATAACTCAGCTCGGCCACGTCGCCTCGAGTTCGACCGGGTCTGCACGTCGCGCAAGCCGCCGCTCGATCGCGACGAGCTGGACGACACGGGCGTGGTAGCGAGGTCCGAGCGGCTCGCTCGACTCCTGGAGGAGGAGCGGCTCGGGCGCGAGGCCCTTCGCGTACCGCGCGGCGTTCCGACCGAGCCCGCGGTAGAGCTCCGCAGTCACGCGGGGCGCGATTGAGAAGAGCTCGAGGTTGGCGAGCGGGGGCAGGTCGGCCCGGTGGATGAGCGCCGTGCCCTTCCCCTGCAGCCCGACGGAGACGCCTGAGCCCGAGAGCCGCGCGGCGTTCCAGCCGATCGAGCCGAGGTCGATCGAGCGGAACACGCGCACGAGCCGCGAGGGAAGACCCTCCTCCTCGATGCCGGCGAGCACCTGACGCAGTACTTCGGCAACCGTCATGCCGTTCAGGGCCGACCAGATCTCGACGCCGAAGGCGGGGGAGAGGCCGACGACGACCTCGTCGGGACGGGCGCCCCCTTGCACGGGACCGACCTCGGTGAGGTCGATGCACCCCTGCGACAGCGCCTGCTCCGCTGCGAGGTCGTCCGCTGACCACACGTGTCGAACCCGGGCGACCTCCTGTCGCCGGTCGGGGGACATCCGGTAACCCGTGCCCGGGCCCGCGTAGTCGTTCGGGTCGCTGAGGGACGAGAGGACGTGCAGGTCCTCGTCGAGGATCGCGGCCGTCTGCAGCACGTCACCGAGAAGGCGCTGGCGGATCATCTCGAGCACGCGCTCTGCCTCGACCTCGAAACCCGACTCGGCAAGCGCGCGAACGGCGTCGAGCGCGGTGACGCCTCGCCCGAGGATTCGCTCGGACGCGGTGCCGGGCAGCTCGGGCGGAAGCGCGGGTACGTCGAGGCTTCCGTGGGCGCGGACGCAGGCGTCGACGTCCTCGTCGGTGAACTCGGCGAGCCCGAGCGACTCGAAGACCGCACGGCACGCCTCGGCGGCGCGGCGTCTCAGTGGAAGGAGCTCGGCGTCGTCCCGCCAGCGCAGGCCGCCCTCGAACCCCCAGTCGCGCTGGAGGACGAGGTAGTCGTCCAGATCCTCCGCGTTCATGTTCGAGGGTCCGAAGGCGTTGTCGTACGCCGGGATCGAGCCGAAACCGGAGAAGAGAAAGTCTGAGCCCGCGAGCAGGAGCGGGAACGTGTGCGCCGTCCGACGGATGTCGGAGGCCGACATGAGGGTGTCGTTCCCGGTGCAGGACTCGAGATCGTGGAGCATCACGCAGAGGTTCTCGGCGATCACCTCCCGCATGCCGTCCGGCACGGAGGCGGTCACGTTAACACCGTCGATGCCGCCGTTCTGGACGCCCTGCGCGCCGGCCGCGCGCGTGACGGCGATGCAGCGGGCCTCGAGGTAGAGCATCGACTTGCCCTCGCTTGCCCCCATCAGCACCTCGGCGCCCGACCCCGACGTGAAGCGCATCTTGAGGCCGCGTGACGCGTAGCAGGAGGCGAGAAACGCCTTCGACCACGGGGTGTCGTCTCCGTCGACAAAGATCTCCTCCGTCCCGTAGACGGACACGGTCTCCGCATATGTGGTCAGCCCGCGAAGACCAAGCTCGAGTTCGGTCCGCTCTTCGACCGAGCACTGCGTGAGCGCTCCGGCGGCGGCCACCTGGCTTCCGACGAGGAGGGCGAGCGCGTTCGACGGCGCATCACGGAGAACGGGCACGGTCGTCTCGAGCTCCCGGAATCCGTGTGCGGCGCCGGCGGCCGCGTCGGCGGCGATCAGGAGCGGATGGTCGACCCGGTTCGTGACGTGAGCCTGGATCGACGGCGTTCGCCGAACGCGCATCTTTTGCATCGCCTGCAAGATCTCGACCGGCGTCAAGAGCGCGAGCGTCGCGGCCATCTTCGCCGGCGTCAGCCCTCGAACGAGGCGGGTGATCTCGGCTCGCGGGGCGGCCGGGTCGACGATCATCCGCGCGAGCTCGACCGGCTCGCACGCCATCGCCTCCCCGGCGACGGCGAGGTCGATGCCATGGCGGGCGATGAACTCGTCGAGGATGTCGAACTCGGCTTCGGGCCTCCCGTCGAGCTCGACGACGCGCCCGTCTTCGATCGCAAGCGACGGCTCCGGGTCGAACGGGCTCGAGAATGCGACGAGTCCGAGCGCCGGGTCCTCCGGTACGAGGTTGTCGCGGCTGATCGGGCGCGTGGACAGGAACGCGGAACGGGCGGAGGCCTCGTCCTCGACGCGCATGATCCGCAAAGGCTAGATCTTCGATTCGTCGATAGCGAGCACGATCTTCCCGAAGCGGTCCGGGGCATCGAGCCGCCGATGCGCCTCCGTTGCCTCCGCAAGGGCGAAGACGCTGTCGACCACCGGTCGCCACGCCGCCTCCGAGCAGTGCTTGAGGAGCGCGTCGAACTCGCGCGGGCTGCCCAAGGTCGTCCCTTGGATCCGCAAGTAATCGAAGAAGAGCCGCGCGATGTCCACACTTCCGGTCTCGCCGTCGGTATCGCCGAAACAGACGAGCACGCCTCCCGGGCGAAGCGCGCGAAGCGCGCCGGGCCAGACCGCGCCGCCGACGCTGTCGATCACGGCGTCGACCCCTCCGATCTGCTCGGGCCAGTCCACGTCGCGGTAGTCGGCCCCGCCCGCGGCCCCGAGGCGGCGGGCCCGCTCGAGCTTCTCCGGGCTCGATGTAGTGACCACGACCTCGGCGCCGAGCGCGGTGCCCATCTGGATCGCGAGCGTCGCGACCCCGCCGCCTCCGCCGGGAACGAGGATCCGCCTCCCGGCGAGGAACCGCGTCTCGCTCAGCCCCAGACCCGCGCTTGCATAGCGGGCGAGCGATCGCCAGACCGTCAGACCGGCCACGGGGAGCGCTGCCGACTCGAGCCAGGACCAGCCGATCGGTCGGGGCCGTACCTGGTCGGCGGCGACGACGATGTACTCCGCGTACGTCCCCTGGCTCGGCACGCCGAGAAGCTCGAAGCCCGGCGCCGGCGTCTCGTCATCGTCTCCCCAACCGATGCCCGGATAGATCACGACTTCGTCGCCGACCGCTACGCCCTCCACATCGGCGCCGACCGCGGAGACGACGCCCGCGCCGTCGGAGCCGAGCACGGCTGGGAGCTCCACCTTGCCGCCCCCCCTGATCCACCATTCGCGGCGGTTCACCGCGGCCGCAACGAGATCGACCTTGACTTCGCCGGGGCCCGGCTCGGGGTCAGGTAGCTCGGCTGCGACGAGCCCTTCGGGCCCTCCGAAGGCACGCAGCTCGACGGCGCGCACGCCTAGCTACGCGTGCTCTTTCGTCCGGCGCTCGATGCTGCGGTCGAGCCGGACCCAGGAGCGACCGGGGCAGCACGTTCGGCCTGCCAGGACGAGGTACCGGTCGACGAACGCGAGGACCGCGCGGAGACGTCGCATCTAGGGCCGAAGCGTAACAGCGGCGCACCGTAGGATCGGCGCAGGCATGCTGGCCACGCGGTTCACGGACCTGGTCGGTTGTCAGGTGCCCGTGCAGCTCGCAGGGATGTCGCGCGTCGGCACGAGCGCGCTCGCCGCGGCGGTGACGAACGCGGGTGGTCTCGGCATGCTCCCGGGCGCCTCGCCGTCCGAGCTCCGCCCGGAACTCTCGGCGCTCGCCGGAACGGCGGCCGGGCCGTTCGGCGTCAACTTTCTGATCCCGTTCCTCGACGACGAGGCGATCGAGCTCGCGACAGCACAAGCCCGCCTTGTCGAGTTCTTCTACGGAGAGCCGGACGCCTCCCTCGTCGAGCGCGTCCATCGAGCCGGGGCGCTCGCAGGCTGGCAGACCGGCTCGGCCGAGGAAGCGCGACGCGCCGCCGGCGTCGGCTGCGACGTCGTCGTGGCGCAGGGAGTCGAGGCGGGCGGCCACGTGCGCGGCCGGCTTCCACTCCTCGTCGTCCTGGACGAGGTGCTCGACGCGGTCGACGTCCCGGTTCTTGCCGCAGGCGGGATCGGGACCGGACGGATGGTGGCGGCGGTGCTCGCGGCGGGGGCCGACGGCGTGCGCGTCGGCACGCGCTTCGTGGCTGCGACGGAGTCGGGCGCACACCCGGAGTACGTACGCGCGCTCGTCGCGGCCGGAAGCGAGGACACCGTCCTCACCGAGACATTCGGAGTCGATTGGCCCGATGCGCCGCACCGCGTGCTGAAGTCGGCCGTCGCGGCGCTCTCGCGCCAGGAGGAGGAGCTCGTTGCAGTCCGCCAGGACGGCGATCGAGAGGTTCCGCTCTGGCGCGGAGACTCGACGCCGCCGTCGCGGAGCGTGCGCGGCGCCGTCGCGGCGACCGCCCTCTACGCCGGCCAGTCGGTCGGCGCCGTGACTCGGGTGGAGCCTGCCGCTGCGATCGTCGCCGAGCTCGTCGAGGAGGCCGTGTCCCTGCTCACCGGACGGCCACGAGGCTGACACGCGCCCGCGGGCGGCATAGTCTCCCGATGAGCCGAGAAAGGAGAGCTTCCATGGAGTCTCGCGTGTTCATCGCCGCCGCCGTCCAGGCCTCACCTGTTTTTCTCGACCGTGACGCGACGGTCGAGAAGGCGGTTCGACTCATCGACGAGGCGGCCGCGAACGGCGCGAGCCTCGTCGCGTTCCCGGAGACATGGGTCCCCGGCTACCCGGGCTGGATCTTCGGCGCGGCCGAGTGGGACGATCCCCGATCGAAGCGCGTCTTCGCGCGACTGCAGCGAAACGCGGTCCAGGTGCCGAGCCCCGCGACCGACGCCCTCTGCGCAGCGGCACGACGGAACGGCGTACACCTCGTCGTCGGCATTCACGAGCAGGACGCCGAGTTCTCGACTGGGACGATCTACAACTCCCTGCTCTTCATCTCCGACGGAGGCGACATTCTCGGCGTCCACCGAAAGCTCGTCCCCACGCACGCGGAGCGGATCGTCTGGGGTCAGGGCGACGGCTCGACGCTCCATGTGTTCGACACGCCGCTCGGCCGGCTCGGCGGCCTCACCTGCTGGGAGCACTGGATGCCGCTCACACGCTTCACGATGCACGCGAAGGGCGAGCAGATCCACGTCGCCGCCTGGCCGGAGGTCCCGGACATCCACCACCTCGCGAGCCGCCACTACGCCTTCGAGGGCCGTTGCTATGTCCTGTGCGTCGGGTCGTACCTCACGTCGGCCGACCTGCCTGCGGACTTCGAGCTCGCCGACGCGATGGTGGCAGGCGGCGACCTCGGCGGCGAGCCGAGTGAGATCCAGCCCGGCGGCTCCGGAATCATCGGTCCCGACGGGTCGTGGATCACCGAACCCGTCAACGGCAGGGAAGCGATTCTCTACGGGGAGATCGACCTCGCCCGGATCGCCGAGGAGCAGCAGGCGCTCGACTCCGCTGGTCACTACAACCGGCCGGACGTCTTCAGCCTCACCGTCGACGAGCGGCCGCGTCGCCAGGTGAACTGGCTGCGCGACGGCCATGCCCCGGCGGTCGTCCCGACCGAGCTCGAGCGGCTCGAGGCCCGGTAGCGCGCGGGAGACGCGACCCGCCACCGCGTGCGACTCGGGCTCGTCGTCAATCCGATCGCGGGCATCGGAGGCCGAGCGGCGCTCAAGGGGAGCGACGACCCCGAGCTCGTCGCCGCCGCGCGCGAGCGTGGGGCGGTCGCTGTCGCGCCGCAAAGGGCGGTCGAGGCGCTGCGGCCGCTTGCCGACGCTGGGGACGGCCTCGAGCTCCTCACGTCCCCCGGCGAGATGGGGGCGGACGAAGCTCGGGCAGCCGGCCTCGAGGCCCAGGTCGTCGGCGCTATCGGACGCGTGACGACGGCCGAGGACACGAGGGCCGCCGCCACCGCCCTCGCCGACCGGAACGTCGATCTGCTGCTCTTCGCCGGAGGCGACGGCACCGCCGTCGACGTCCTTCATGCGATCGGAGATCGCATCCCCGTGCTCGGGGTCCCGGCGGGCGTGAAGATGCACTCCGCCGTGTTTGCCGTGAACCCGAGGAGCGCAGGCGACCTCGCCGTGCTCTTCGGGCATGGAAATGTCCGGACGGTTCGCGAGGCGGAGGTGATGGACGTCGACGAGGCGGTTCTCCATCGCGGCACGGTCTCACCGCGCCTGCACGGGTATCTGAACGTCCCGGCCGAGCGCAGGCTCGTCCAGGGGGCGAAGATGAGGTCGCTCGCCGCCGACCGGCCGGCCCAGGAAGGGATCGCCCACTTCCTCGTCGAGCACGTGTTCGGCGACGGCACGTGGTTCGTCGGGCCCGGAACGACCACGCGGGCCGTCCTCGCCGCCCTCGGGCTCGAAAAGACGCTCCTCGGCGTCGACGTCGTGCGGGCCGGCGAGTGCATCGCCCTCGACGCCGACGAGGAGACGCTGCTCGCGATCGCGGACGAGGGGGATGCGAACGTGCTCGTCACGCCGATCGGCGGCCAAGGCTTCGTCTTCGGGCGGGGAAACCAGCAGCTCTCGGCGCGAGTGCTCGAACGCGTCGGGCGCGATCGGATCGCAATCGCCGCGACCGAGGCCAAGATCGCCGCGCTCGGCGGTGCCCCGCTTCGCGTCGACACCGGCGACCCCGGCCTCGACGCCGCGCTTGCGGGCTACGCGCGCGTGATCGTCGGTTACAACCGCGAGATCGTCTACCGGATCGCGACCTAGTCAGGAGGAAACTCACGTGAGCGACGTCGTCACCGCCCATCCGTACATCCCGAACTCGGTCCCGCGGGTCAAGCGCGAGATGCTCGACGCGATCGGCGTGGCCGAGGCCGAGGAGCTGTACGGGGCGATCCCGGAGCGCCTCCGCGTGCCGGATGCGCTGGACCTGCCCGCGCCGCTTCGGTCCGAGTATGCGCTCCGCCGCCACGTGGAGGGCATGCTCGCGGCGAACGAGAGCTGCGCGGACGTCTTGAGCTTCCTCGGTGGAGGCTGCTGGCCCCACTACGTGCCCGCCGTCTGCGACGAGATCATCAACCGCGCTGAGTTCCTGACCGCGTACTACGGCGACACGTACACGGATCACGGAAAGCTGCAGGCGCTCTTCGAGTACGCGAGCCTCGTCGGTGAGCTCGTCGAGCTCGACGCGGTGAGCCTGCCGACGTACGACTGGGGATCGGCGGCGGCGACGGCCGTCTGCATGGCAGCGCGCATCACCGGGAGGCCCAGCGCCGTCGTGCCGGCGTCGATGGGCGCCGAGCGACGTTCGCTCGTCGCGGGCTACTGCGAGCCGTGGGTCGATCTCGTCTCTGTCCCGTTCGACCTACCGACCGGATGTCTCGATATCGACCGGATCCGGGAGTCCGTCTCGGACGACACCGCGTGCGTCTACCTCGAGGTTCCGAGCTTTCTCGGCACGATCGAGACGCGCGCCGCCGAGATCGCCGAGCTGGCGCACGCCGTCGGCGCGCTTGTCGTCGTCGGCGTCGACCCGCTCTCGCTCGGCGTCCTCGAGGCGCCGCCTCGCTATGGCGCCGACATCGTCTGCGGAGAGCTTCAGCCGCTCGGGATTCACATGCACTACGGTGGCGGGCTCGCCGGTTTCGTCGCGTCCCCGGACGAGGAGCGCTTCGTCTCCGAGTACCCGACGTTCGTGATCGGTGTCGGCCCGACCGCGGTCGACGGTGAATACGGCTTCGGCGAGGTCGTCTGGGAGCGCACGTCGTACGTCCAGCGCGGGGACTCGAAGGAGTACACGGGGACGACCCAGAACCTGTGGGCGATCGCGGCCGCCGTCTACCTCGCGCTTCTCGGCCCGCACGGTCTGGCCGAGCTCGGCCTCGGAATCATGGAGCGGGCTCGGTATGCGGCGAAGCGGCTTGACGAGCTGCCCGGCGTCCGCGCACCGGCGCTCTCGGGCCCGTTCTTCAAGGAGTTCGTCGTCGACCTTGGCGGAAGCGGGCGGACCGTGCGCGAGATCAATGACGCGTTGCGCAGACGCGGGATCTTCGGCGGCCTTGACCTCTCCGGCCAGTCTCCGGAGCTCGGCGAGAGCGCGCTCTTCTGCGTGACCGAGGTCCACACCAAAGGGGACATAGACCGTCTCGCGGACGAGCTCGGGGAGGTGCTGTCGTGAGCGTCCGCCGCTTCCACCAGGCGAGCTGGAACGAGCCGATCCTGCTCGAGCTCTCCAATCCCGGCGAGCGCGGGCTGGTCGTCCCCGAGGTCGAGAGCGAGATCCGCGCCGCCGCGGGCGACCCGCTCGCCGACGTCCCGGAGACGCTTCGGCGCTCGGAGCCTCCCGCTCTGCCCGAACTCAGCCAGCCGCAAGTCCTTCGCCACTACCTCCGCCTCTCCCAGGAGACGCTCGGCAGCGACGTGAACGTCCACCTCGGGCTCGGCACGTGCACGATGAAGTACAGCCCGAAGGTCAACGAGGAGCTGATCCGCTCGCCGAAGGTCGCCGACCTGCATCCGCTCCAGGCCGACGAGACTGTTCAAGGCATCCTCGAGGTCCTCTACGGCTTCGAACGGATCCTGTGCGAGATCTCGGGGCTCGCACGGTTCACCTTCCAGCCTGCCGGGGGCTCCCAGGCCGTCTACGCGAACGCGCGCATGATGCGCGCCTACCACGCCGCGCGGGGCGAGGGCGAACGCGACGAGATCGTCACGACAATCTTCTCGCATCCGTGCGATGGGGCCGCGCCGGCGACGGCGGGCTACCGGGTGATCACCGTCTACTCCGGCGACAAGGGTTATCCGGAGCCGGACGCGATCCGCGCGGCCGTGTCGGAGCGGACCGCCGGGCTCATGATCACGAACCCTGAGGACACGGGCCTCTTCAACCCGCACATCGCGGAGATCGTGGACATCGTCCACGACGCCGGCGGGCTCTGTCACTACGACCAGGCGAACGCAAACGGCATCCTCGGGATCACCAGGGCGCGTGACGCGGGGTTCGACCTCTGCCAGTTCAACCTGCACAAGACGTTCTCGTCGCCGCACTGCTCGATGGGCATGCCGTGCGGAGCCTCGGGCGTGACAGAGGAGCTGGCGCCGTTTTTGCCGACGCCGACCGTCGAGTTCGACGGCTCGCGCTACCGGCTCGACTACGACCGCCCGCAGTCGGTCGGCAAGATCCGCGCCTTCCATGGGGTGCCGGCGACGGTCGTGCGCTCGTTCGCGTGGGTGCTCAGCCTGGGCGCGGAGGGACTCCGCGAGGTCGCCGAAGCGGCCGTCCTCAACAACAACTACCTGGCCGCCCGGCTTGCCGACGTTTCGGGAATCGAGGTTTCCTTCGCCGACTCGAACGGCGACCACCGGCTCGAGCAGATCCGGTACACGCTCGAGGAGCTCGAGGCGGAGACGGGCGTCGGGACACTAGACGTCGCACGCAGGACGGCCGACTTCGGCGTCGCGACGTACTTCCCGAGCCACGAGCCTTGGCTCGTGCCCGAACCGATGACGCTCGAGCCCTCGGAGTCGTATTCACGGGCCGACCTCGACGAGTACGCCGACATCCTCGCCGAGATTTCGCGGGAAGCGCACGAGGACCGGGAGACCGTCCTGAACGCGCCCCACCGGAGCACGGTGCACAAGATGGATCAGGCACCGCACGACGATCCCGAACAGTGGGCGATCACGTGGCGCGCCTACCGACGCAAGACGGGGCGGGCACGAGCGCGCGACCAGGCCGCGGCGCTGGAGCCTGGCGCTCGGCGGGCGTAGGATCGTTCAGCGGCCATGGGCGCGCTCGAGGACACGTATCGCCGCAGCCTCGACGATCCGGAGGGGTTCTGGGCCGAGGCGGCCATGGCCATTGATTGGGGAGCGGAACCCGACCGGATCCTCGACGACTCGCGCTCGTCGTTCACGCGTTGGTTCCCGGGTGCGGCGCTCACCACGTGCTGGAACGCCGTCGACCGGCACGTCGCCACCGGCCGGGCCGAGCAGCCCGTCCTCGTCTACCACACCCCGGTCACCCAGACGACGCGGACGTTCACCTACAGGGCGCTCCTTCGCGAGGTGGAGACGCTTGCGGGGCGCGCTGACGAGCGCTTCGTCGACGCATATATGAGCGCGTTTCTAGGCCTCTATACGACGGGCGACGGCGGCCATCTCGACGAGGAGGGCTACCTCTTCGTCATGGGCCGCGTCGACGACGTGATCGTCGTCGCGGGCCACCGGCTCTCGACCGGAGCGATCGAGGAGGTCCTCGCGAGCCATCCCGACGTCGCCGAGTGCGCCGTCATCGGCGCTCCGGACGAGCTCAGGGGTCAGGTCCCGCTCGGACTCGTCGTCCTCAAGTCCGGGGTGGAGGCGCGAGCCGAGCGCCGTCGACGCGGAGCTCGTCGCGCTCCTCCGCGAACAGGTCGGCGCCTTCGCCTACTACAGGGAGACACGTGTCGTCGAGCGGCTTCGAAGGACGCGATCCGGCAAGATCCTGCGGGCGACGATGCGTCGCCGCGGGCCGTGACTACGCGATTGCGTCCACGATCGACGATCCGGCCGTGCTCGGCGAGATCGAAGGCGATCAGCGGGCGGGTCGGAGCGCCGTCGACGTAGCGATCCCGGCGCCGCCGACTCGTGCTGCTCACCGTCTTTCTCGGCCTGACCGCCGCCGCGTGCTGGGGCGTGCCCGACGTCTGGCTGGCACAGGCGACGCGCAACGTCGGGCCGTTCCCGGTCGTCTTCGGCGCGATGCTGATCGGCGTCGCCGCGATCGCACCGGCCGCGCTCTTCGTCGGTCTGCCCGACTGGACGTCGGGCGGCGTCGCCCTCGGGATCCTGCTCGGCGCGCTTACGGTGGTCGCGTACCAGGCGGGTTTCGTCGCCTTCAGGAACGGCGCCGTCTCGATCGTCGCGCCGATCATCTCGTGTGAGGGAGCAGTCGCCGCCGCACTCGCCATCGCCGCCGGCGAGGAGCTTCGTGGCGCCGTCGTCCTCTTCCTCGGTCTCGCGGTCGTTGGCGTCGTCCTCGCCGCGATGGGGGAGGGAGGCGGACGTGCGGGTGCGCTTCCGGCTGCCGTCTGCGCGTGCGTCTGGGGTGTCATCCTCGTGCTCAGCAACCCCGTCTCGGACGACCTCGGCGTCTTTTGGGGCTTCATGCTCATCCGAGTGAGCGGCCTCGTCCTCATCCTGCCTCTTGCGCTCAGATCGGGTGCAGTCACGAGGTGGCGACGTGACCCGTGGCGAGTCGCGGCCTGGGGGTTCGGAGACTCGTTCGCCTATCTCGCGTTCGTCGCGGCCGCGAACAACGGCCCCGTCGCTGTGGCGAGCGTCCTCGCCGCGCAGTTTGCGACCGTGGCCGTGCTCGTGGCAACCGCGTTCTTCGGAGAGCGGCCCCGCCGGCGTCAGCTTGTCGGCGTCGCGCTCGTGATTGCCGCGGTCTCCGCGATTGCCGCCGTGAGCGGATAGTGGCCCCGAGCGCCCACAGCCACGTTCCCATCTCGCCCCGGCCGGAACTCCCGTTCGATGAGCGGATCGCAACGCTCGAACGAGCCTTGAGCGGACGTCTGGGCTTCCACGCCGTCCGGCTCGCCGACGGGCACGAAGTCGCGCTCCGTCCGGACGAGCAATTCCCCACCGCCTCGGTGATCAAGGTCGCGCTCTGCTGCGCCATCCTCGACCTCGTCGCACGCGGCGAGGCCGACCTCGCCGATCGGCTGCGGCTGCCACCGCCGGGCCGGCGGGTCGCAGGCGGCGGCGTCCTGAAGCAACTCGAGCTCGAGGAGGTCTCGCTCCGCGATGCGATCGAGCTCACCATCACGGTCTCCGACAACGTCGCGACGAATGCGCTCCTGGAGCACTGCGATGCAAACCGCGTCAACGCGTATCTCGTCGCCCTCGGTCTCGAGCAGACGCGCATCCTCGGACTCGTCGACTTCGCGCGCATCAGCCACGACCTAGCAGGTGGAATCGGCGTCTCGACTCCGCGCGAGCAGACGAGGCTCCTGTCCGCCCTTGCACGTGACGAGCTGCTCACGCCGGATCTGTGCGCCTACCTGCGCGGCGTCCTCGGACGGCAGCACTACCAGGACCAGATCCCGCGCTGGCTCCCCTGGAACCCGTACGCACAGTACCACGGTCGCGAGCAGAACCTCACCGTCGCGAACAAGACCGGCGAGCTGGACGGCATCCGCGCCGACGCCGGCCTGCTCCGACACGGCGAGCTCGGAACCGTCGCGCTCGCGGTTTTCACCGACGGGGGGCGCGACCTCCGAGAAAGCGTCGACGTCGAAGGCGCCCTCGCGGTCGCCGAATGCTCGGCTGCGATCGCCGCACGAGTCTTCGGCCTGGAGGTGTGAGGGCGATATCCTGCCGTTGACCACGAGCTAGGAGCGACCATGAGCGTGATGGTGACGCGGCACCAGAATTTCGTAGGCGGTGATTGGGTCGATGCGTACGAGGGCGAGACCCAGGAGGTGCTGAACCCAGCAACGGGCGAGACGATCGCCGAGGTCCCGCGCGGAGGCGAGAGCGACGTGGAGCGCGCCGTGGCCGCGGCCAAGCGGGCTTGGCCGGAGTGGTCCGAGACGACTCCCGGCGAGCGCGCCGAGATGCTCCTTCGGCTTGCGGATGCGGTCGAGGAGCACAGGGCTGAGCTGGCCGAGACGGAATCGCGAAACGTCGGCAAGCCGCTTGCCCACTCGCGCTTCGAGCTCCGGAAGTGCATCGACAATCTACGCTTCTTCGCAGGCGGAGCGCGCCTCCTCGAGGGCCGAGCGGCCGGGGAGTACCTGCGCGGCTACACATCCATGATCCGGCGGGAGCCGGTCGGCGTAGTAGGCCAGATCGCCCCGTGGAACTACCCGCTCATGATGGCGATCTGGAAGATCGGACCTGCGCTGGCCGCGGGGAACGTCGTCGTCCTGAAGCCGTCCGAGCAGACCCCGTTGACGGCGCTCATGCTCGCTGACTACGCGAGCGAGATCCTTCCGCCGGGCGTGCTCAACGTGGTGACCGGTGACGGCGAGCCAGTCGGGGCCGCGATCGTGCGGCACCCGGACGTCCGCATGGTCTCGCTCACGGGTGACGTCGCGACCGGGAAGAAGGTGGCGCGCGCATCGGCCGAGACGCTCAAGCGGGTCCACCTCGAGCTCGGTGGCAAAGCCCCGGTCGTCGTCTTCGACGATGCCGATCCGGCCGCGGTCGCTGCCGGGATCCGGACCGGTGCCTTCTGGAACTCCGGCCAGGACTGTACGGCGGCGTCACGCATCGTCGCCGGACCGAAGGTCTACGACAGTCTCATCGAGGAGCTCGTTCCTGCCGTCGAATCGCTCAACGTCGGCGATCCGGCGGAGGGCCGCGACATCGAGATGGGGCCGGTTGTCTCGAAGGCTCAGCAGGAGCGCGTCTTCGGGTTCCTCGAGCGCGCGCAAGCGACCGTGCTCACCGGGGGCGAGTCGAACGGCGGACGCGGGTACTTCGTGAAGCCGACAGTGGTGACCGACGTCGAGCAGAGCGCCGAGATCGTCCAGCGCGAAGTGTTCGGCCCGGTCGTCACCGTGCAGCGCTTCGCCGACGACGACGAGGCGATCGCCTGGGCGAATGACGTCTCCTACGGCCTCGCCGCGTCCGTCTGGACGCGGGACATCGGGCGGGCGCTGAACGCAGCGCGAAAGCTCGAGTTCGGAACCGTGTGGATCAACGACCACGGCACGGGCGTCTCCGAGATGCCGCACGGCGGCTTCAAGCAGTCGGGCTACGGCAAGGACAAGTCGATCTACGCCATCGAGGAGTACACGAACGTGAAGCACGTGATGGCGAAGGTCGACTAGCAACGCGCCGGCTTGCTACGGGGCTTTTCGCTTGGCTAGAGGCGCGATGGCGCCGGTAGGAGTCGAAGATTCGACGCTCGATCCGCCCGACCACCGGTAACGGTTTACGAGACGCCGCATTGCCGCTCGTCGCGCCTTCGCCCGTCAGCGGGGCTCTTCATGGGTCAAGAGAGGGTCGAAATGTTCCCTTTGTTCCCTCAGCGCGGCTACGCTGCCTTGTAGGCGACAGAAGATCAGTCAACTAGCCGTTTGCAGGGCTTTTCGGAAGCCCTCTGGCGGACTCGAACCGCCGACCCCCTCCTTACCATGAACGTGAGGAGGGGGCCCGCCGGCGGCTAAGGCTCGCGCGAGAGCACACTCGGCCATCCGAGCGTCGTGGACGACGGTCTACGTGGTCGAGGTCTATGTGATGAGGTCAGCGCGACGTCTTCGCCGGCGCCCTGACCAGAGCAATACCGCGACTCCGATCGCGCCCATCGAAAGAATCCCACCCACTACAGCAGCAAGCCGTCCGAACCCGGCGCGCTCCCGCTCCCACTCCTCCACGATCAGCACTCGGCGGTCTGGCTTGTCTGGGTCGTAGCGAATCGGAACTCGGCGTCCAATCACGAGCGGCTCGGCTGCTGCGGCATAACCGAGTAGGCGTCCGCGCCGGATTGCGAAGCGGAGTTGAATGGCGACTTCGCTTCGTGAACTGCATTGCCAAGCGCGGGCCGTGCAGCGCTCGACGCCGGTTACCACTGCGTCCGCCGTCGGCCCGGAGAGAATCGCGCGGTACCCGCTGACGATCCCCCAGACGTACGCTGCGAGCACGGCGGTGAGAATCGCTGCCGGCACCCCGACAGCAGCCGCGATTACTTTGCGGGATGGCATCTTCGTTCAAGAATCCGTATGCAGCACGCCGGGTCCAACTGATAGACGTCAGTGACTGGGCGATGCGCTGGGCGGACGACGCCGTGCCCGCAGGAGCCGCCCTCAGGCGTCACTGCGCAACACTCGCTCAGCCGTCGCTCCAGACGCCGGAGTTACGCTCGAGCCGAAGATGCGCACGCCTCCGATCTCCTCGGCTGACGACGCAAGAGCCGTCGCGGAGACATTTCTCGACCGCGCCATACGACCGTCTGTTGAGATGGATGTCGTGACGACGGAGGTGCGGGAGTTCGAGCCTTGCTGGGCGGTTGGTTGGAACAGCAGCGCATACGTGGAGGGAGGCGAGATCAGCAGCGCGCTCGCCGGCGGCGGGCCGGTAATCGTCAACCGCCGGACTGGCGAAGCCCGAGTGGGAGTGAGCGCCCTTCCGATCGAAGCGCAACTCGATTCCGAGTAAGTCGTCGTGCGAACGTCCTGGGGACATTGCGCAACACTGGCACAACCGAGCGGACGTTTCCCCGGCCCAACGGATGATTTCTGGCCTCTTGGCGAGTCAAACGGGTGGACGCGGACTCGGGCGGCACTGGTGTGGGAAGCGCTCGCGCGCGCCGGCGGTCGCCGTATTGACCCCTGAGCCGCAGCGGCAG
>JALZGN010000135.1 GCA_030861005.1 Actinomycetota bacterium | reverse complement strand
GGTCGCGCCCGCGGGCGACGGTGCCGCCGCCGCAGCCGCCGCCCGTCGAGAGGCGCGGCGAAAGCGCCGACGCGCGAGGCCGCATGGACGAGCCCGCTGACCGCTCGCGGAGCACGCTCCGCGAGCTCCTCGAGGAGCTCTTCTTCGCGGGCGTCGGCGCCGTCGCGCTGACGAAGGATCGAACCGACGAGCTCGTGGACGAGCTCGCCCGCCGCGGTCGCATGGCGCCGTCGGAGGCACGCGCGGTCGTCGACGAGCTGAGCGGTCGCTGGCGGGGAGAGGCCCTGCGCTTCGGCGAGCGGACGTCGTCCGGGCTCTCCGGCGTCATGCGGGAGCTCGGGCTCGTCACCCGGCGCGAGTGGGAGGAGGTCGAGCTTCGGCTGTCGCAGGTCGAGCATCGCCTCCGCCTTCTCGAGAGCGCGCAACCGACGCTTCCCGGCCCGCCCGCGCCCGGGGCGTAAGCGCTGGGGTCACGGGCGCGGCCTAGACTGCAGCGCATGACCACCCGGCCGGCCGTCCGGCAGCTCGGCCGTCTTTCCGAGATCGCCCAGGTCGCGGCCAAGCACGGCTTCGGCTACGTCTTCGACTCGCGGCGGCTCGACGGTTTCGGGCGGCGCCAGCGTGAGGTCGAGGTGCTGACCGACGAAGGGTCGACGCGCGGGCAACGCCTGCGCGCGATGCTGGACGAGCTCGGGCCGACCTTCGTCAAGTTCGGCCAGCTCCTGTCGACGCGGCCCGACGTCGTGCCGCCCGACGTCGTCTTCGAGCTCCGACACCTCCAAGACGCGGTCACGCCGTTTCCGTACGAGGAAGCCGAGCGCGTGATCCGCGAGGATCTCGACCTCTCGGTCGAGCAGCTCTTCCTCGAGTTCGAGCGCCATCCCGTCGCCGCGGCCTCGATCGGCCAGGTCCACCGGGCGACGCTTCCGAACGGACGTCTCGTCGTCGTCAAGGTGCAGCGCCCGGATGCCCCACGTCAGATCGAGGCCGATCTCGAGCTCATGTACCAGGCGGCGCGCTTCGCTCGCGATCGCATCAAGGCGCTCGCGTTCATCGACACCGTCCAGCTCGTCGACGAGTTCGCGCGGACGATCCGCCAGGAGCTCGACTACCGCATGGAGGCGCGAAACGCGGAGCAGTTCCACCGGAACTTCGCCGGTCATCCGCACGTCCGCGTGCCGCGCGTCTACTGGCCGTACTCGAGCGCGCGCATCCTGACGCTCGAGCGGCTCGACGGCGTCCAGCTCAAGGACGCGAGCCTCGGCTCGTACACGATGGAGGAACGACGCCGTCTCGCGACCGTGATCACGGACGCCTGGATGGCGATGATCTTCCGGAACGGGTTCTTCCACGCCGACCCGCACCCCTCGAACATCCTCGTCCTCGAGCAGGCCGGCCAGATCGGGCTGATCGACTTCGGGATGGCGGGCAAGCTGACCAGCGAGGACATGTCGAAGGCGACGCGCCTCTTCATCGACGTGATGAACGAGAACGTCGAGCGACTCCCGCGCGATCTCGCGGCCCTCGGCGTCCGCTACGACAAGGGCCGCGAGGAGGAGTTCACCGCCGAGATTCGCGACGTCTACTACCGCTACTACGGCGCGCGGCTGAACGAGATCGACCCGATCCAGGTCATCCGCGAGGTCTTCGCGGTGATCTTTCGGATGCACCTCCAGCTCCCGACGCGGTTCGTCCTCCTGGACCGCGCGATCGCGACGCTCGGGTCGGTCGGGCTCGAGCTCTATCCCGACTTCAACGTGTTCGAGGTGGCGAAGCCGTACGCGCGCGAGCTGATGCTGGAGCGCTTCACGCCGCGCCGCCTCGCGCTGCGCGCGCGCCAGCAGGGGACCGACTACGCCCGCATGGTGCTCGAGGTTCCGTACCAGCTCCACGACACGCTCGAGCAGGTTCGCGACGGACAGATCGAGGTCGGCTTCCGCCACGAGGGCCTCGACGAGCTCTTCCATCGGCTCGACCTCGTCTTCAACCGGCTGACCGTGGCGATCGTCGCCGTGGGCGGCGGCATTGCCTCGAGCCTGATCGGGATCTTCGCCGAGACGGGACCGAGGATCTGGGGGCTCCACTTCCTCTCGGTCATCGGCTTCAGCCTCTCGGCGGTCCTTGCGATCTGGCTCGTGTGGGGCGTCATCCGCTCCGGCCGGCTGTAGTTTCGCCGGGAGCGCCGTTCCGCGCCCGCGTCCGGACGCGTCGTCTGTCGACGCTCGTGTAGAGCGGTTGTCACGGTTTCGAGGGAAAGGACATCTGTGCGGGGCGCCGGTTCGGCGCTAGCTTCGGCGCATGGCCGGCGAGGCGGTCTTGGTGGTCGAGCAGGAGGCGCCGACCCGCGCCTTCCTCGAGCAGCAGCTCACGGACGACGGCTTCGAAGTGCTCTCCGCTGAGGAGGGACGGAAGGCGCTCGAGCTCGTCGAGCGCGCGCAGCCGGACCTCGTCCTCCTCGACGCCGTCCTCCCCGACGCGTCGGGCTTCGAGCTCTGCGGGCGCCTCAGGACCGGTGAGCCGGGCCGGTCGTGGAACCGCGACGTCCCGGTGATCATGGTGAGCGCCCGAAGCGAGCCGGTGGATCGCCTTCGCGGCTTCGCGCGCGGGTGCGACGACTACCTCGGAAAGCCGTTCCTCTACGAAGAGCTCGTCGCCCGGATCCGCGCGGTCCTGCGGCGAGCGAGCGGCCCGCGCCGCTCGACGGTGTCGGTCAACGACCTGACGATCGACGTCGCCTCGCGCACCGTGCGAGTGGGCGGGGAGCGGGTGCAGCTCTCGGCGAAGGAGTACGACCTCCTCGTCGCGTTGGCGGAGGAGCCCGAGCGCGTATTCCGAAAGGAGGAGCTCCTTCGAAACGTCTGGGGCTTTCGATCGCTCGGGCGGACGCGTACGCTCGACTCCCACGCCAGCCGGCTGCGCCGAAAGCTGAACTGCGGCCGCGAGCCGACGTACGTGGTGAACGTCTGGGGCGTCGGCTACCGCCTCGTCGCGTCCACGGCCTGACGATTCGCGCCCGTACCGAGGGCGGCCGGTCGCCGCCCATCCAGGCACGACTCGGACGAGCGGGCGCAGCCAACGGCGCGCTCGAGGATCTGGCTCGAACCGCTTTCTCGGATCTGCCCTTCGACCAGGAGTGGCTCTTCGCGATGAGCCTCCTCGCGGAAACGTCTGTCCTCCTCGGTGACGCTGACTCCGCCTCCGTCCTCTACGAGCTCCTGCTTCCCTGGGCCGCGCTCAACGTCGCCGACCTGGCGAGCGCATCCGCGGCTCCGCATCCCGCTATTTCGGTAGCACGAGCGACGCCGGCACGATCCCGTAATCGACTCTCCGGAGCCCGCGCCGGGCGCGCGGTAGCATCCTGTCGGTGAGCCTCCGAGGCCGTCCGGCGGAAGAGACGACCGTGCTTCCCGACGGCCGCGAGGTCGTCGTCCGCGTCGCCGTCCCGGACGACTCTTACATCGCCAAGAAGGAGCTCGATACGGTCACGCTCGACCTGGTGGCGGGCGACGAGGTGATCGCGACCGTAAACACGATCCTCGAGCCGGAGCACGAGAGCGAAGCACGCGCGCTCGCCCGCGAGGTCGCCGCACGACTCGGCTCGGGCGAGCTCGAGCCGACCGCGGGTGCGCTCGAGCCGCTTGCCGACCGGATGCCGAGCGTCCGCGACGCTCCTTAACCTCCTCCGCGTGGAGCGCGAGACCTGCATTCGCTGTGGCGGAGCGATGGAGTGGCGCCATCAGACCTGGCAGTGCGCGCGCTGTCGCTTCAAGCTCGGCTGCTGCGAGGGCGCCGACCCGGCGGGCGATCCCTACGACGACGCCGCGACTGCCTCGTCGTCGACCCAGTCGCGGGTCAGGAAGAGCCAGAACGCGAGCCCCGCGTACGGGCCGTAGCGGCGAAACCGCCGCGCAATCGTGGCGTCCTTCTTCGGCCGTCCGCCTGTCAGCCGCGCGTACTTCGGCCGCGTCCACGAGTCGAGGACGAGCCGGGAGTAGCGGCCGAGCATCATCATGATGTGCGCCGCGGCGTACGCGCCGACGCCCGGGAGCGCGAGGAACCGGGCGGCCAGCTCGTCGTCGGAGAGCTCGTCGCGGGACGCTCGTCCGAGGGCCTCGAGGTCTACGGCGCCCGTCGCGACCGATTCGGCGAGGCGGCGAAGATACGGGCCCCGGTAGCCGGCCCGGACGACGTCGGCGTAGAAGCTATCTTCCGCCTCCGCCATCGCCGGCGCGCTCGGGAAGGCTCGCCCGTACGGCCCCTCGGGCTCGACGCCTGTGGCGGGCTCGCCCAGATGCTGGACGAGGGCCGCGACCATCCGCTCCGTCGCCGACCACGCGCAGTTCGTCGTGCAGATCGTCTTCACGACCTCCTCGAAGACGGTCGGGCTCCGGACGAGCCGCCCGGCGCCGCGCGTCGCCCAGGCGAGCTCGGGGTCGGTCGCGGCCGCCGCGTAGAACGGGGAAAGGTCCTCGTCGAGGCGGAGGAGGTGGCGGACGGCGTCGAGGAGCCTCCTGGCCTCGGCGCGCGCGAGGGGCGGCCCCGCGACTTGGATCGCGGCCGAGCTCGGGCGTCCCTCGCCGATCGTGACCAGGCGGGGAGCAAGGCCCTCGACGGGAAGCGTCGCGTCGAGCCGGCGCGCGTGGGCGTCGATCCGCATGGGCGGGAGGTCGACGACACCGTGCGAGTTGATCGTCCGCCAGAGGTCGACCGGCTCGCCTCCGGCGCCCACGAGCCCGAGCTCCAGGCGGCTGGTCAGCGGTAGAGCCGGATCCGGTCGCCGACCGCGACGCCCCAGTCGGCGAAGAGACCCTGGTTCACCTCGAGGGCGCCGCGGAAGGCGACATGTGGGTCGTAGATCGGGCACGGTTCCTCGCGGCACGGGTCCATGTCGAGAATGGCGCGGATCCTTCCGTGGCGGTCGTAGAACGCGATCGAGAGCGGGACGAACGTGTTCTTCATCCAGAAGCCGCCTCGGCGTTCGTCGGGGAAGACGAAGACCATCCCCGCGTCGCGCGGGAGCGACTCACGGAACATGAGCCCGAGCTCCTGCTGCGCGGGCGTCTCGGCGATCTCGACCGAAAGCGTGTAGCGGCCGCCCTTCGCTTCGATCGCGACCTCGCCTCTCGGAAACGCTGTCTCGACTCGCTCCGTCGTCGTGTCCGCGGTCGCAGCGCTCGTCGCGGGTGCGGCCGCTGGCTCGTTCCCACCGCCGCACCCCGCGGCGAGCGTGCCGGCCGCGAGGACGATGACCGCGAGCGCCCGCATGCCGACATGGTGGCAGCCGGCGCGAGGGCGGCGTGGAATGATTGCCCGGCGAGGCCGCCGTCGAGCATCGCCGCCGGTCGCCTCCACGTGGAGCCCGTTTCTCCCTTTCACGCTACGTTCTTACGTATTCGAGAATCCGGCTCGAAGGAGGCGGAACGCGCCGTTCGGCTCTTGACCGTTGCTCGTCACAGTGGGAGTCACCGTGGGAGACTTACGCGCAAGCGGACTGAGGGAGTAAGGCGTCTCATGTATCGGCTCGTCGCTAGCCTCGTCGTCGCGGCCGCCACCGCTTTGCTGCTCGCGCACGCGAGTCATGCCTGGCCCGCGCCCGCCACGTTCTCGAGCCCGACCCCTATGGCGATGAACGACGTGGGCGATGCGCGTTACTTCGCCGGCCCGATCGCAGGCGGGTCGTTTCTCCACCTCACACGACCGGGCACGCCACTCCGACTGTCGATCGATACGAGGCCACCGAACACGCGGATAACGTCCGGCCCCGCGAGCCGTACTCGTGTGAGGAGAGCGACCTTCCGCTTCCGGTCGAGCGAGCGCGCATGGACCTTCAAGTGCAAGCTCGACCGTCGTCCCTGGCGGAGTTGCACGTCGCCGAAGACGCACAGGAGACTCGCGCCAGGCCGACACACGTTCCGCGTCCGCGCGCGTGATGCCGCGGGAAACGCGGATCCGACGCCCGCATTCCGACGCTGGAGAATCACATCGTGGCCACCTCCCCCGCCGCCTCCTCCGCCCGCGCCGCCGTCGCCGCCGCCGCCACCGCCACCACCGCCGCCACCAC
>JALZGN010000126.1 GCA_030861005.1 Actinomycetota bacterium | reverse complement strand
GAGGTCCTCCTCCTCGAGCGAAGCGCGCGGATCGGCGGCCAAGCCGCGCTCGCGGCGGCCGCACCGGCGCGCGCGGAGCTCGCCGACACGCTCACGCGGAACTACGAGCGCCTGCTCGCGGCGGGCGGCGTCGAGCTACGGGCCGGCGTCGAGACGCGGCCGGAGGAGGTGTCGGAGCTCTCCCCGGACGCCGTCGTCGTCGCCACGGGAGCGCGCCCCTTCCGCCCGCACGACCTCGAGCTCGAGGGGGTCGAGGAGCTGCAAGCGTGGGACGTCCTCGCGGGCGCGCGGCCTCGTGGACGACGCGTGGTCGTGGTCGACTGGGGAGGCGACCCAGCCGGGCTCGACGCGGCGGAGCTCCTCGCGCGCACGGGGAACGACGTCACGCTCGCCGTCGCCGCCGTCGCGGTCGGCGAGGCGCTTCACCAGTACGCGCGCGCCCTCTACCTCCAGCGCCTCTACCGGGCCGATGTCCGCGTCGCGCACCACCTCGAGCTCGTCGGCGCCGAGCGCGGCGCCGTCCTCTTTCGGAACCCGTTCGCGCCCGAGGTCGAGACGGAGCTCGCCGCAGACGTCGTCGTGCTCGCGCTCGGACGTGTCCCCGTGGACGGCCTCGCGCCCGAGCTCCGTGCGCGCGGGCTCCGAGTCGAGGAGGCGGGCGACTGTCTCACGCCCCGCTCGCTCGAGGAGGCGATCCTCGAAGGAACGCTCGCGGCCCGGCGAATTCAGGCGACTGCGGTCGGGTTCCCGAGCGGGTAGACCTCGGGGCGGCGGTCGCCGAAGACGTCGTTCCCTTCGCCCCAGGCCTTGTCGCGCGCGCGCTCGAACTCGCAGTCGGCGAGGACGAGCCCGGGGCCGAAGCCGTCCGGGGGACCGGCGAGCACCCAGCCGTTCTCGTCGCAGACGACGCTCCCGCCGACCCAGTCGACACCGCGCTCGCGACCGGCGCGGTCGCAGACCGCGAAGAACACCCGGTTGAGATGCGCCTGCGCCGCTGCGATCGTGATCTCGATCGGCGGCTCGCCGTCGGGACGCGGGAGGCGCGGCGAGTTGGTCGGGAGCGCGACGACATCCGCTCCTGCGAGCGCGAGCCCGCGCACGAGCTCGGGGAAGTAGAGGTCGTAGCAGACGGCGACGCCCACGCGGCCGACGCGTGTCTCGACGACGGGCGCGGGCTCGCTCCCCGGCTCGAAGACGAGCTTCTCGCGGTCCCACAGGTGGAGCTTCCGGTAGATCGCGACCGGGCCGGTTGCGTCGACCACCGCAGCCGAGTTGTAGAGGAGGCCGTCGTCGCCCGCCTCCGCGAAGCCGCCGACGACGACGGCGTCGCCCTGGGCCGCCTCCTCCCCCCAGTCGCGGAGCGCGCCGCCGTCCGCCGCCTGGGCGAGCGCACGCGCCTCCTCCTCCGACTCGAAGACGTACCCGGAGGTGCAGAGCTCGGGCAGGACGACGAGGCGCGCCCCGGCATCGACGGCCTCCCGCACCGCCGCCCGGGCGCGGCGGCGGTTCCCCTCGGCGTCACCGACCTCGGGCGTGATCTGGCAGCACGCGACCCTGACCACGGATCCGGGTTTACACCCGGGGCGCGCACCGGTCAAGATGGCGCCTCGTGGTTCCCGCCCTTCCCGCCGAGCTCCGCGACCTGCAGGCGCGCGCGGCTCGCTTCGTCGAGGAGGAGATCTACCCGGTCGAGGAGCGGATCGCCGAGCGCGGCGAGATCGACCGGAGCGAGGTGGACGAGCTCCGGGCGAAGGCGCGAGCGGCCGGATTCTCGAACCTGAACGTGGCGAAGGAGCACGGCGGCGCCGGGCTCTCGATGCTCGGGCAGGTCGTCCTCGAGGAGCAGGCCGGGAAGGCGACGAACGGCCTCGGCTTCATCCTCGCCGAGCGAGGGCCCGTCGAGCTCCTCGCGGTTGCGAGCCCGGAGCAGGTGGAGCGCTACGTCCTTCCCGTCTTCCGTCACGAGCGCCACGAGGCGTGGGCGGTGACCGAGCCCGGCGCCGGCTCCGACGTGGCGGCGATCGAGGCGACGGCGCGCCGAGACGGCGACGAGTGGGTCCTGAACGGCGAGAAGTGGTTCGTCACCGGAGGGGAGAAGGCTGACTTCTTCATCGTCCTCGCCGTCGCCGACGGGGAGCAGACGCTCTTCCTCGTCGACCGCGACACGCCCGGGTGCGAGATCGTGCGGACACCGCGCTTCATGCACGACCCGTACCTCTACAAGCACCCGGAGATCCGCCTCACGGACTGCCCGGTTCCGGAGGCCAACCGCGTCCCGAACGCCGGGGGCGAGGGCGCGCGGACGTGGTTCACGGTCGAGCGACTCATGATCGCCGCGCGCTGCTGCGGCGCCGCCGATCGCCTCCTCGAGCTCGCACGCGCCTGGTCGCTCGAGCGCGTCGCCTTCGGCCAGCCGCTTGCCGAGCACCAGGCGGTGCAGTTCATGCTCGCCGATTCGCTGACGGAGCTCCTGGCCGCGCGGCTCCTGACGTACCACGCGGCGGCCGAGTGGGAGAGCGCGGAGCCAAAGGTGGTCCACGCGAAGGTCGCGATGGCGAAGCTCTTCGCCTCGGAGACGGCGGGGCGGATCGCCGATCGCGCGGTGCAGATCTTCGGCGGCCGCGGCTACATGGCCGAGAACCCGGCCGAGCGGCACTACCGCGAGCTTCGCGTCGATCGGATCTGGGAGGGGACGAGCGAGATCCAGCGCCTCATCATCGCGCGCTGCCTGGTGAAGCGAGGAATCGAGGCCCATGCCCGCTGAGAGCGCGAGGGACGGCGCGCTCGCGGCCGCGCTCGCCGACGGCTGGACGCTTCCGGCCGACTGGTACTCGGACCCCGGTGTCTGGGCGCTCGAGAAGGAGCGGATCTTCCGCCGGGCGTGGCAGTACGCCGGACACCTCGGCGAGGTCGAGCGCCCCGGCGACTTCTTCACCTGCCTCGCGGGCCACGTCCCGGTGGTGGTGACGCGGGACGAAGGCGGCGAGCTTCGCGCCTTCGTCAACGTCTGCCGGCACCGGGCGCACGTGGTCGCGGAGGGAGCGGGCCACCGCGCGAGCCTCCAGTGCCCGTACCACGCCTGGACGTACGGGCTCGACGGGGCCCTCCGTGCGGCGCCGCGCTCGGATCGCGAGCCGGGATTCGACCGCTCCCGGTTCTCCCTCCTCCCCGTCCAGGTCGACGTCTGGGGCCCGTTCGTGTTCGTGAACGCCGACCTCCAGGCGCCTCCCCTCGCCGAGTTCCTCGGCGACCTCCCGGCCCTCGTCGAGCGAAGCGGCCTCGAGATCGAGTCGCTCGCGTTTCGGATGCGGAACGAGTTCGAGATCGCCGCGAACTGGAAGGTGGTGGTCGAGAACTTCCTCGAGTGCTACCACTGCCCGGTCGCGCACCCGTCCTTCAGCGAGCTCATCGACGTCGATCCCGACGCCTACCGACTGGAAGCGCGGGGGTGGTGCTCGAGCCAGATCGCGCCGGTGCGCCCGCGGGCGCTCGAGCGCCCGGAGGAGGTCGCGTACGACCCGCGCGGGGAGGTTACGGAGAGCCAGTTCCATTACGTCTGGCCGACGTTCACGTTGAACGTCGTGCCGGGCCCGCCGAACGCGACCGTGTTCGTGATCGCGCCCGCGGGAGCGGGTCGCACGCGCACGCGCTCCGACTACTTCTTCCCGCCGGACGTCGACGAGGAGCGGGTCGGCGAGATCGCCGCCTTCGGGAGCGTCGTCGGGCAGGAGGACAGCGCGCTCGTCGAGTCGGTCCAGCGGGGGCTCGACTCCGGGCTCGTGCCGCAGGGACGGCTCCTCGTCTCGAGCGAGCACCTGATCCAGCACTTCCAGGGCCTCGTCCACTCCGCTCTCGCGGAGGCCGGCCCCTAGCGCGAGCGGTCGGCGAGCGCGGGCATATAGCCCTCCTGCTCGAGCCAGTGGCCGCCGTCGAGGACGAGATTCGCGCCGGTCAGGTAGTCGGCGTAGCGCGAGCAGAGGGCCGCCGTCCACCACGCCACCTCCTCCACGGTCGCGAGACGCCCGAGCGGCACCGTCCGGGTGACCCGGGCACGGTCCTCCGGCGAGGGCCAGAGCGCCGCCCCCGCGCCCTCCGTGTCCGTCGGCCCGGGTGTTACGCAGTTGACCCGGATCCGGTGGCGGGCCCACTCGACCGCGAGCGTCCGGGACATCGCGAGGAGGCCCGCCTTCGCCGAGGCCGAATGCACCGTGCCCGGCCCCCCCGTCCAGGCGTAGCTTGCGAGGACGCTCACGATCGCGCCGCCGTCTCCGCCTTCCATCATCCGCCGGGCGGCCGCGCGGGCGCAGAGAAAGCCGCCGTCGAGGACGATCGCGACGACGGCACGCCAGCCGTTCGGCGAGAGATCCTCCGCCCGCGCGACGAAGTTCCCGGCCGCGTTGTTTACGAGGACGTCGACGCGTCCGAAGCGCTCGAGGGCGGCATCGAAGAGGGCCTCCACCTGCTCGGGGTCGCGGACGTCGGTCGGCTGCGGGTGCGCTCTTCCTCCCGCCTCGCGGACGAGCGACGCCGTCTCGGCGAGCGGGTCGGGCCGGCGCCCGGCGACCACGACGGCAGCGCCGAGGCGCGCGAACTCGAGCGTCATCGCGCGGCCCATGCCGCTCCCCCCTCCGGTGACGACCGCGACCTTTCCGTCGAACGTTCCCTCAGCCAGCACGAGAGCCTCCTTCCTCCGCGGGCACGACGCGCGCGTCGAGCGCGATCGCCCCGCGCGGCAGCACGAGCAGCGGATTCACTTCGATCTCGCCGATCTCAGGGTGCTCGGCGGCGAACGCGGAGAGCGCGGCCGCCGCGCGGGCAGCGGCGGCGAGGTCGACCGCGGGGCGCCCGCGCCCGCCGGTGAGGAGCGGTGCCCCGCGGAGCGAGCGTAGGAGCTCCTCGCCTTCGCGAGGATCGATTGGAGCGAGCGCGACCGCGACGTCGCCGAGAAGCTCCGCGTACAGGCCGCCGAGCCCGACGAGGACGATCGGGCCGAACCGGACGTCGCGGCGGACGCCGACGATCAGCTCCACGCCAGCGCCGTGCGGGGCCATCCGCTCGACCGAGTACTCGTCCGCGCCGAGCCGTGCCTCGAGGTCCGAGAGGACGGCCAGAAGCTCTTCCTCGCTTCCGATGCCGAGGACGACGCCGCCGGCGTCCGACTTGTGCAGCCGCCCGAGCGCCTTGACCGCGACCGGGTACCCGAGTTCGGCCGCCGCTCGGGACGCCTCCTCGGCCGTCCGAACGCGCTCCGCCGCCGCCAGCTCGATGCCGGCCGCGGCGACGAGATCGCGAGCCGCCCAGTACCCCGGCAGAGCCTCCACGCGCGGCGCGGCGGCGGGGAGCGCGGGGATGCCACGCGGGCGTTTTTCCGCGCGCGCGCCGAGGCGTACGAGCGAGGCGACGGCGGCCTCGATCTCGCGGTAGACCGGCACTCCCCCCGCACGGAGCGCGCTCGCGGCGGGCGAGCGCCAGTACATCGTGTGGGCGACGAGCGTCCGCCCCGTCTCCTTCGCCGCTCGCGCCATCGCCTGCGCGACCGCGACCTCGCGCTCGAGAAACTCGTCCGAGTACTGGCTGTAGCCGCCGAAGTAGCCGGTGAGGAGCGCCGCGTCCACCTCGCCGGAGGCGAGGAGGCGGCGGACGACCCGCTCGAAGTTGGCGAGATCCTGCTCACCCCCGCCGGCGAGGTCGAGGGGGTTCCTCGTCACCGCCGTCGGCGGCAGGAACGACGCGAGGTCGGCCGCGACGGCCGGCGTGATCCGGGGAAGGGTGAGCCCGGCGGCGACGGCGAGATCGGCGGCGATCACGCCGTGGCCGCCGC
>JALZGN010000120.1 GCA_030861005.1 Actinomycetota bacterium | reverse complement strand
CCAGAGGCCTAACCGCGCTCGCCAAGACGCACACGTCGGGCAAGCTCGCCATCCGCATTCGATGACCCTCGCGGGTCAACTCACTCGATCGACGGTGCCGCTGCGTATTCCTCGTCGCTGACGTGCTCGCCCCAGTTCGCTGCGTTGCCGTCCTCGTCGACCTCGAGCATGGCCAGGTGGGTCATGAAGCGCGTTGCGGCAGCGCCGTGCCAGTGCTCCTCGCCGGGCTCGAAGAAGACGCGGTCGCCGGGCCGGATCACCTCGACCAGACCGCCGCGCGCCTGGCAGAGGCCAGCGCCTTCGAGCACGTAGATCGTCTGGCCGTTCGGGTGGGTGTGCCAGGCGGTGCGAGCGCCGGGCGTGAAGTGGACGCTGCTCGCGCTCAGCCGCGAGGACGCGGAGGGTGCGGCGACGGTGTCGATGTAGACGGAGCCGGTGAACCAGTCACTCGGCCCGGCCTGGGTGTTGCCACTGATCCTGGTGATCTGCACTGGTGATCTCCTCGTCGGGGGTGGCGGCCCAGCTTCCGAGGAGGCTGAGCGCCTCCGCGGACCTGGATCCGGGTTCGGCCGTCCAGATCGTGAGCATCTGGCCGGGGTCGGCGGCGAGTTCCATCCGGTTGTAGGTCAGGGTGAGCTCCCCGACGACGGAGTGGTGCAGGTCCTTGGTTCCGGTGTCGTGGAGCGGACGTTGTGGGCCGTCCAGCGGGTGCGGAATTCGGTGCTCTGGGTGGAGAGCTCGCCGACGAGGTCCGAGAGGCTGCGGTCGGCGAGCGGTCGAAATCTGCCGCCTGCGTCAAGCGACGGAGCTCCCTCGGATCGAACGCGACCGCCCGGGCGAACTCGAGCCGGCGCAGGTCGTGGGGCGGCCCGCGTTCGCCGGGGAACGCGTCGCGTTCGGCGAGGATCGCCCGGAACGTGACGGAACGCCCCTCCTCGCTCAGATGACTTGCCTGGTAGCACGTGGAGTACAGCCGCTCGAGGACGACGCGAGCGGGAGCGGTGCCGGGCCACCGCTCACTGACGAAGCGAGCGAGATGATCCGGGTATGCGTGGCCGCTTTCGTGCGGCATTCCGCTGCGCGAGTGTTGCACCCTCTGGCGAACGACGCGCCTCAGGACCAGCCAGGTCTGCGGGACGCCACGGCGGCTAGAGCGTGTTACCTCGCACGGTCCTTCAGCCACCGGCGCGCGAGGCGTCCGAGCGCCGGCACTGGACCGACGTACGCCGACGAAGCTGGGGACAGGTCTTGGGGACAGGTTCGAGGATGTCGAGGGCCCGTCAGGGATCTCCGAGGGAGGGGGCCCGCCTGGCAGACAAAGTACCCGCAGTAGCAGGAAAAACGTGCAAACAAGCGCTGTTCGCCCAGCTGCCCCCGGGACCGCGAATCCTCCATGGTAAGGAGGAGGCCGTGGGTTCGAGTCCCACAGAGGGCTTGCGAACTCCCTGCAAATTGGCTGCTTCTGTTGCCTGATCTGATAGCGAAGAGCACCTCCCTGGCAAGGAGGGGATCGGCGATTCAAGAAGCGTCTGATCGCATACGCAACCGGCTTGTAAAGGACCCAAGCCGTGGTCCCCCGCGCGCGAGCTGCGAACGGATGAGGTTGGGGACAGGTTTCGGGGACGTTTTGAGCTCTGGCTGTGCCCGGACTCGGCGCCGGATTTGACGATGCCACCGCTTGACGGCGCGCCAGGAGCGACAACCCCCACAGGTTCTTTGTAGGACAGCGGCGGAGGGCTTAGGCTCAAGGCGCATGCCAGATCTTCCTGCGGGTCGGGTCACCTTTCTCTTCACGGACATCGAGGGCTCGACGCGGCTCCTTCACTCGCTCGGCGACGGCTACGCAGAGGTCCTAGCCGACCACCGCCGGCTTCTGCGCGCAGCTTTTGCGCGGCACGGCGGCGTCGAGGTCGACACGCAGGGCGACAGCTTCTTCGTCGCCTTCTCCGATCCAAGCGAGGCGCTCGCGGCCGCCGAGGAGGCCCAGCGCGCCCTGTCCACGCACGGGTGGCCGGACGGCGAACTCCGGGTCCGCATGGGCCTCCACACCGGCGAGCCGTTCGTCGCCGACGGCCACTACGTCGGGATCGACGTCCACCGGGGCGCGCGGATCGCGGCGGCCGCGCACGGCGGCCAGGTGATCGTCTCGAAGCACACGAGCGAGCTCGTCTCCGAGGGCGACACGCCCGTCTTCGTGCTGCGCGACCTCGGATCGCACCGCCTCAAGGACTTGCCCGAGCCCGAGCGACTCTTCCAGCTCGTCGTCGAAGGCCTCCCGGGTACCTTCCCGCCGCTTCGCGTCCACGAGGAGGCGATCGAGGCCGCCCGGCTGCCCGACTATTCGCTTTCCCCGGCCGACATCCCCTGTCCCTACAAGGGTCTCCTTCCATTCGAACCAGAGGACCGCGAGCTCTTCTTCGGACGCGAGCAGCTCGTCGACAGCATCGCCGCCCGGCTCACGTCGTCGAGCTTTATCGCGGTGGTCGGCCCCTCGGGAAGCGGCAAGTCGTCGCTCGTCCGAGCCGGTGTCGTTCCCGCGCTTCAGCGCGCGTCGCGCGCCGAGCTGCGAACGGCGATCTTCACTCCGGGCGCGCACCCGCTTGTGCAGCTTGACGGCGGCGGCGAGGCTGCTCTCCTTGTCGTCGACCAGTTCGAAGAGCTATTCACGCTGTGCCGCAACGAGGAGGAACGCGCCGCGTTTATCGACGGCCTTCTCGACCGCGCCCGCGACGGGGTACAGGTGATCGTCGCTCTTCGCGCCGACTTCTACGGCCACTGCGCGGCGTACCCGCGCCTCGCCGGCGCGCTCGAGGAGCAGCAGGCGCTGGTCGGCCCGATGAGCGAGGAGGAGCTGCGGCGGGCGATCGAGCGGCCCGGAGAACATGCGGGCCTCGTGCTCGAGCCGGGGTGTGTCGAGGCCATCTTGCGGGACGTCGCGGGGCAGCCTGGAGGACTGCCGCTTCTGTCGCACAGCCTGCTCGAGACGTGGAAGCGCAGGAGCGGCCGAATGCTGACCGTGATCGGCTACCTGCAGTCGGGCGGCGTCCAGGGGGCGATCGCGAAGACGGCCGAAACCGTCTACCGCGACAAGCTTTCCCCCGAGCAGCAGGGGCTGGCGCGCAACATCTTCCTGCGGCTCACGGAGCTCGGAGAGGGCACCGAAGACACGCGGCGGCGGGTTTCGATCGGGGAGCTGATCCCGCGCCGAGAGCAGGAGGCGAAGGTGCGCGAAGTGCTGCGAATGCTCGCCGACGCTCGGCTCGTGACGATCGGGGAGGAAACGATCGAAGTGGCGCACGAGGCGCTCATCCGCCACTGGCCGACGCTCCGCGCTTGGCTCGACGAGGACCGAGAAGGCCGTCTCCTCCACCGCCGGCTGACGGAAGCGTCCCAGGAGTGGGACGTGCTCGGTCGCGACCCGGGCGCACTCTTTCGCGGGATGCGCCTTGCCACGACCGGCGACTGGGCGACCGAGCACGACCCTGAGCTAAACGAGCTCGAGCGGGAGTTCCTCACGGCGAGCCGTCAAGCGAGCGAGCGCGAGGCCGACCGTCAGCGGCGCGCCAACCGCCGTCTGCGCGCTCTACTGATCGGGACGGCGATCTTGCTCATCTTGGCGCTCCTCGCCGGCGCCCTTGCACTCGTTCAGCGAAGTCGCGCCCGGAGCTCGCAGACCGTGGCTGAGGCGCAGGCTTTGCGGTCCGACGCTGAGCGCCTCGGCACCCTGGCGGTGAACGAACCCAACCTCGATCGCTCGTTCCTCCTCGCCGTGGCCGGTGTGCATCTGCGGGATCTGCCCGAGACCCGCGGCAACCTGCTCACCGTCCTACAGAAGACGCCCCGGCTGTTCCGACTGATCCACACCTCTCCGAGCGCGGTCACCTCGCTCGCCGTCAGCCCCGATGGCCACCTTCTGGCATCGGGCGACGCCGCGGGAGCGGTTCATTTCCACGACCTTCAGACGTGGAAACCGATCGGGCAAACCGTTCGGCTTCAGGGGAGTATTTCCCAGCAGGCGTTGGCTTTCTCCCCGGACGGCGGATCCCTCGCCGCCGCGACGGCCACGGGAGGAGACAAGGCGAACCTGTACCTCGTCGACGTGTCGTCCCGGACCGCTCGGCGGGTCGGGTCCTGGCCCTCGGTCCCCGCGAGCGCGGGGCCACTCCGATTCACGCACATCGCCTTCTCCCCGGACGGCACGCACATCGCCGTCGCCGTCGCGACCGCTTCGCCGACGTCGCCCACACCGGTGGCCGAGCGACTCCTTCTGCTCGAGGCGAAGAAGGGACGGGTCGTGTGGGAGCGGAAATATCCGCTCGGTGAGGCGCTGAACGAGGCCGCGGTCGCCTTCACGCCACGGGGCGTCCTCGTTACGTCGGCCCAGAACGCGGAGATGCTGCTGTGGGATACGAGGAGCGGGCGGATCCAGCGCCGCTTCCCCTTCGGTGGCCCGTTCGCCCTTTCGCCCAACGGCCGCCTTGCGGCTGTTGCCCGGAACAACGCGAACCCCGCCGACCCCAACGCCCGGATGGCGGTGCTCGACCTCGGAACGGGCCGGCACCGATTTCTCGAGGATCTGCCTGCCAAAGCCTGGGTCGTCGCGCTGGGGTTCACGCCGGACGGCAAGAGCGTCATCGGAGCCGACTTCAGCGGGGGCCTCAGGGTTTGGAACCTCGCGTCCGGCAAGATCGTCCAGAGCTTCAAGGGGGGATTGAACCTCGCCGTCACGCCGAACGGGCAGAGCGTCCTGTCCGAGGGAGTCGCGTGGGACCTCGCCGGCACGCAGAGCCTGAGCCGGCCGTTCCGCTGGAGAACGCCGGTCGAGGGGTGTGCGACGACTCCGTGCTTCTGGATCGATCCCGAGAGCTCCCTCATGGCGGAAGCGCTCGCCAACGGAACGGTCGGACTGGTCGATCTGCGAGCTCGGCGGCTGGTGGCGACGCTGCCGGCCAAGAACGGTGACGAAGCGGAAGCCATCGCGTTCGTCCCCGACGGCCGGACCCTGGTCACCGGCGGCAGCAACGGGAACGTCACGCTGTGGGACGTCCGGACCCGGTCCATCGTGCGCACCGTTCGTTTCCCTGCACCGGTCTGGTGGGTCGCCGTGAGCCCCGACGGAAAGCTCCTGGCCGTCCAGACGAAAGCCGGTGACAGCCCGAGCTCGCGCGTCGAAGTGAAGGACCTCGCCTCGGGCGACGCGCTGTACCGCAAGACCGTGCCGAACGGGAAGGGCGGCCTCGAGTTCAGCCGCGACGGCCGGGCGCTCGCCGCGCTCGGGTGCTGCGAGCCCGATTCGACGATCAAGGTCTGGGCCGCTCGCACCGGAGCGGATCTGTTCAGCCCCCGGGTGGATGGCCACGCAACCTCGATAGCGTTCTCGCACGACGGCCAGCTGCTCGGAGCCGGGACCGAGGATGGCAAGGTCGTCCTGTGGGACGTCCGTGATCGGACGCGACTCGGATCCCCGATCCAGGTCGCCACAGCCGCCGTCGACCCGATCTCGTTCTCGCCGGATGGCCGACTGTTCGTGGTCAGCTCGGCCGACCAGACGGCGACGCTGTGGGACCTAGGATCGCGCAAGCGTCTAGGAAATGCCTTCCCCATCGAACAGGGGTCCATCCCCGTCGCGCGGTTTGCGCCCGACGGAAGCCTCGTGATTGACAATCTCACCGATACCGCACGGTGGCCCACTGATCTGCGCACGTGGAAACGCTTCGCGTGCCAGGTCGCCGGGCGCGACCTCACCGGTGCCGAGTGGACCGATCTCCTGCCGAGCCGGCCCTACCGGCACGTCTGTCCCCATTAGCGGCGTCTCGTGCACCCGCTCGTTCGGGCTAGGTTCTGGGGACAGGTTCGGGGCTTTTCGGGGCGGCTCAGGGGCCTTCAAGGAAGGGATGCTACAAGCGGAGAAACCACCCGATTTGCAGGGAAGGCGCTCTACCAAGCGGCTTTCCCAGATCACATAGCAGCGGGGCGAAGCCTCCATGGTAAGGAGGGGGTCGACGGTTCGAGTCCGTCAGAGGGCTCTGCAAAAGCGCCGGAACCGGCACTTTCTCGTCAGGGCGACTTGCGCCGACTCCAACGTGCGGTGGGTATGGAGCCGTTCATGGAGCTTTCGAGATCGAAAGCGCCCGTCCGCCGCGCGGAGACGGGCGGGCTAAGAGGAGCCCGCCCGTCTCGCTCCGCCTAGCTCAGCGCGGGCACCACGGCCTCGCAGAATTCGTCGCTGCGGCCGGTGGAGTCCTTGACGACCCGGAAGTCGAGGACCTCGTCGTCTGACGGGTCGGTCGGCGTGCCGCCGTGGTCGACGAGGAGCTCGAAGCGGGTCTGCCCGGGGTCCCTCGCGATCGCCTTGCCGTCCGGCCCGTAGACCACGGCATTCCCCGTTGCGAGGACGAGAACGGTGAGCGTGCCGTCCCCGTTGTCGGTCACGCGCAGGTCTTTCTCCGTGACGTGCGCCACGGACGTCACCGACTTGCCGTTCGCCAGATTCGTAAGCACGTCGGTCCTGGTGCCGTGTTGCAGGAAGTAGGCGAGTTGATCGCGTCCATGCAGGACGATCTGGACGCGGATATCCGCGTCGACGCGGACTTGCACCGTCAGCCCCGGAACGTCGCAGAAGTTCTCGAGGACGAACGCACGCTCGTCGTGGAACGCCTCGCGCGAGACCTTCCCGGCGCTCGCAGCCGCCGCGAACGCGACCGCAGCTACTCCGGCGAGAGCCAGAATCGTCGCGAGCCGAAGTCGGTGTGAATACCTCATCATCTTCTCCCTTCCGTCTGTGACAGCGTCGCGACCGGGACGGCCGCAACCCGTTTTGCATGCACTGCTCATGTCAGTCCTCCTCCGGAACGTCGCAGGCGCGTCCACGGAACCCGGTTGAAGACCTCGGTCACCTTCTGCTCCTCGGGGCCGGCGTTCGGTCGAGCGGCTCGAACCCGGACCACCTGACGACGTTGCGGTCGACCGAGTAGCTCCTCGCCCAATCGCCGGTGCAGCCGTCGGTCCAGCGGAACGTCAGGCGGTTGCCGTCCGTGACGTAGGTCCCCGCGCAGGAGCCGACCCTCCCGTCCTCCGAGTGCCAGCGATCCACGAACCCGCCGAATCGCCCGTGCCGGGTGCGTCTCACTTTGTTTTCACGCAGCTGCGGAGGCGACCGAGATTGGTGCGGCGCCACTACTGCGGCGATAGAGCACGATGCCGGTCGCAATCGTCCAGATCGGCAGCGCGAACGCCGCGAAGAAGCCCGCGGGCGTGAGGAACAGGATTCCCAGGACGAGGGCCGACCAGCACAATGGCTTCGGCAGCGCGAGCGTCCGCAGGCCGCCGACGCCCGCGGCGAGCAGCATCACGCCGAAGCCAACGACCCACGGGACCCAGTCGTACGACTGCAGCTGCGCGAGCACGTAGACGGCGTCGCGGGCGCCGCGGTCGGCG
>JALZGN010000084.1 GCA_030861005.1 Actinomycetota bacterium | reverse complement strand
ACCAGAAGGCGTGCTCGAAGAACATGGGCTCGACGTCGAGCTCGTGCGGCTCGAACTCGTCGAAGACGAGCTGCGCGTCGTAGCTTCCGTAGTAGCTCCCGACGCCCGCGTGGTCGCGTCCGACGATGAAGTGCGAGCAGCCGTAGTTCTTGCGGCAGATCGCGTGCCAGATCGCCTCTCGCGGACCCGCGTAGCGCATCGCGGCCGGGAAGGCGGAGACGACGACGCGATCCTCCGGGTAGTAGCTCTCGACCAGCACGCGGTAGGCGTCGACGCGCACCGCGGCCGGGACGTCGTCCGACTTCGTCTCGCCGACGAGCGGGTGGATGAGGAGGCCGTCGACGGTCTCGAGCGCGCACTTCGTCAGGTACTCGTGGGCTCGGTGGATCGGGTTTCGCGTCTGGAAGCCGACCACGCGCTTCCACCCGCGCTCGGCGAAGAGCGCGCGCGTCTCGGCGGGGTCGCGATGGAGCTCGGGGAAGGCGGGCTGCTGCCGGGCGAAGACGGTCACGCGGCCCCCCAGGTAGAGGTCGTGCTGCGCGTAGAGGCGCGCCACGCCGGGGTGATCGGCGTCCCTCGTTCGAAAGCAGCGCTCCGCCTCGCGCTCCTTCTCGTACGGGAAGACGTCCTCGACCTCGAGGACGGCGAGCGGACGGCCGCCTTCGTCCGCGAGCGCGACCCGCTCGCCGCTCGGCGCCTCGGAGACGGCCAGGCAGACGGGAAGGGCCCACGGGAGACCGCCCGCGAGGCGCATCTCCTCGACCACGCGCTCGTAGTCGTCCCTCCCCATGAAGCCGGTCAGCGGCGAGAGCGCTCCCGAAGCCAGCATCTCGAGGTCGGCGAGCTCGCGCGGCGTGAGGCGGAAGGTCTCGAGCGCTTCGACGCTCTCGGGCCGCTCGCCGGTGCGCTCCACCAGCTCCCCGCCGTGGGGCACGACGAGCTTCGACTTGCCGGCGAGCTCGACCTCCGTCACGCGCGCACGCCCACGAGTCCCAGCTCCTCGAGCTTCGCGAGGACGCGCTCCGCGCTCTCCCTCGGGGTCTCCTCCTCCGTCCGGAGAACGAGATCGGGATCGGCCGGCTCCTCGTACGGGTCGGAGACCCCCGTAAACTCCTTGAGCTCGCCCGCGAACGCCTTCGCGTAGAGACCCTTGACGTCCCGCTCGGCGCACGCCCCGACCGAAGCCTGGACGTAGACCTCCACGAACGGTCCGTGCTCCTCGACGAGCACCCGCGCCTTCCGCCGCGTCTCCGCATAGGGCGAGATCGCCGAGACGAGCACGGCGGCGCCGTGGCGCGTCAGGCGCGAGGCGACCCAGCCGATCCGCTCGATGTTCGTGTCACGGTCCTCCCGCGAGAAGCCGAGACCCTTCGAGAGGTGCGTCCGGACGACGTCGCCGTCCAGGTACTCGACCAGGAATCCGCGCTCCTCGAGTTCCGGTCCTACGACGTTCGCGATCGTCGACTTCCCGGCGCCCGAGAGACCGGTGAACCAGACCGTGAATCCGCTCACGCGCCCGTTCCGCTCGCCGCCCGACGCGTCCGCACGGCGCCTCCGTCGAGGTGAATCCCGCACTCGAGCTTGTCCGAGCCCGCCCAGCGCCCGGCGCGCTCCTCTTCGTCGGGCCGCGTGGGCCGCGTGCAGGGGATGCAGCCGATCGAACGGTAGCCGGCGTCGTGGAGCGGGTTGTACGGAATGTCGTTCGCGACGATGTAGGCCCAGATGTCGCGCTCGCTCCAGTCGGCGAGCGGCTGGATCTTCCAGACGGCGTAGCGCTTCGAAGACTCGACCTTCTTCGCGCTCGCGCGCGAGGGCGACTGGTCGCGGCGGATGCCTGAGATCCAGGCGTCGTAGGGCTCGAGGGCGCGGATGAGCGGCTCGACCTTGCGGAGGTGGCAGCAACGGTCGGGCTCCCGCTCCCAGAGGTTCGGGCCCTCCTGCCTGTGCTGCTCGCCAACGGTGAGGACGTCCGGGCGGACGAGCGTGAGCCCATAGCGCTCGACCAGGCGCTCGCGCGTCTCGTAGGTCTCACGGAAGAAGAGGTGCGTGTCGAGCTCGATCACGTCGATCTCGAGCCCGAGCTCGCGGATCATGTGGACGAGGACCGAGGACTGCTTCTGCCACGAGCAGCTGAGGCAGAGGCGCTCGCCGAACTCTGCGTCCGCCCAGCGGATCAGCTCCTCGGCCGAGAGGCGCTCGAGCTCCACCTCGGTCAGCGACCCGAAGACGGTCACGAGTCGCGGCCGGTCACGAGGCGGTCCTTCGCGGAAGCGGGTTCCCGACGCAAGAGCACCTCCTTGAGGGTGTCGGCGCGAAGCCCGAGGCGGAGGGTCTCGAGCGAGATGACCTCGTCGGGCGGGATGTTCCCGAGGTTCACCTCGGGTCCGAAATGGCGGACGAACCAGGCCTGGGAGGCCCTCGTCGGCGCCTCGAAGACGATGTCGGCGACGTCGATCGCGTGAACGATCTCGTCGATCAGGCCGGTTCGCATCTCGCCCGTCGGGCGAAAGATTCCAGCCGTCCCCGTCTCCCGTCCCTCGGTGATCACCTTCCAGGCGCCGGCGGACAGCTCCTCGCTCATCCAGTCGACCCACTGGTAGGGCGCGTAGACCACGTCCGCGTCCTTCGAGCCGACTTCCGAGAGGACGACGAAGTCGCGCGCGAGCTCGGAGATGAGCTCAAGCTTGCGCTCGTGGGGGAGCTCGATCGTGCCGTCCGAGATCTCGATGTGCGAGAAGCGGTTCTCGCTCAGCCAGAGGCGATACTCGTCGAGACGCCCGCGCGCGACCGCCGCCTCGAAGAGGGTTCCACCGCAGACGACGGGCGTCTCGAGCGAGCGGTAGAGCGCGATCTTCTTCTCGAGGTTCCGCGTGACGTACGACGTGCCCCACCCGAGCTTGATGACGTCGACGTACTCGCCGGCCGTGTCGAAGAGGCCTTCGATCTCGCGCAGGTCGAGCCCCTTGTCGATGACATGGGTGAGGCCCTGTCTGCGGGGCTTCGGGCTCCGCGGCGGCACATCGAGGAAGCCGTCGGGGCCCGCGCGAGTCATCTGGTCGCCTTTCCGGCGCCCTGAAAGCGCGTCGGGCGCCAGAAGGGCGAATCGCATCGCCGGTTTCCGCGCTCGCAGCTAGAGCCGCGCATAGAGGTCCTCCAGCTTCCTGCGGGCCTGGTCTTGAACTTCGCGGTAGAGCGAGTCCCCGTGGGAGTCGATCGCGACGGTGAGCGGACCGAAGTCCCTGACGCGGAACTTCCAGAGGCATTCCGGCATGAGCTCCTCCCAGGCAACCTCCTCGATCTCCTCGATCTGGGTCGTCTCGAGCGCAGCCGCGCCGCCGACGAGCGCGAAGTAGACCATCCCGAGCCGCTGCATCGGCTCGATCGCCTCGTCCGGAAGCCCGCCCTTCCCGGCGATCGCGCGAACGCCGTACTCGCGACCGAGGGGCTCCGTGAAGCGGACCATCCGCGCGCTCGTCGTCGTCCCGATGCAGAGCTTCTCGTAGCGGCCGGGGCCGAGCTTGCGGACGTTGGGAGCGGTGTGGAGGAGGAGCGCCCCGGTCAGGTCGATCGGCGGACGCTCGCCCTGGTCGAAGATTCTGATCTGGGTGCGGTCGCGAATACCGACGATGTGTCCGTCGACGGCGACGGAGTCGCCCACCCGAAGCGCGCGGATTGCCTCCTCGGTGGTCGGGAAGGTCATTCGAACCTCGGCCACCGTCACGCCTCCCGGTCGTAGTCGACGTTTCCGTCCGCGCCGATGTGCGCGCTCGCACGCCGAGCGGCCCAGCACTGGTAGTTCACGGCGACCGGGTTCAGCGTCATGTGCGTGTCCGCGTGCTCCACGTGGACGGCGAGCGCCGTCACGTCGCCGCCGAGCCCCATCGGCCCGATCCCGGTCTCGTTCAGAAGAGCGAAGAGCTCCTCCTCGAGCTTCGCGACCTCGGGATCGGGGTTCCGCGTCCCGACGGGGCGCGCGATCGCCTCCTTCGCGAGGTGCATCGCGTAGTCCGCCGAGCCGCCGATCCCGACTCCCACGATTCCCGGCGGGCACGGTTTGCCGCCCGCGCCGACGATCGAGTCGAGGACGAACCGCTTGATGCCGCGAACCCCCTCGGCGGGGACGCACATCTTGAGGAAGCTCATGTTCTCCGAGCCCGAGCCCTTGGGAACGCACTTGACGTCGAGGCCGTCCCAGTCGGGCACGAATTCCCAGTGGACGATCGGGACCCGATGGCCGACGTTCTGGCCTGTGTTCTCGCGGGTGAGCGTGTGCACCGTGTTCGAGCGGAGCGGGTGCTCGACGGTCGCGCGCTCGGTTCCGTCGCGGAGCGCCTCGTAGATTCGGGCCGGGTGGAGCGGGAAGCGCTCCCCCACGCGGCAGTAGTAGACCGCGATTCCCGTGTCCTGGCAGACGAGGTTCCGCTCGTTCTCGGCCACCTCGACGTTTCGGACGATCGTGTCGAGGACGCGCCGGCCCGGCATCGACGTCTCGCGGGCGCGAGCGTCGCGAATCGCGTCGCGGAGGTCCTGCGGGATGTCCTTGAGGGCCCAGACGTAGAGATGCGACGCGGCGTCGGCCACGACCTGGGCGACGTCCGTCGCGACCGCGCTCATGCGGCCGCCTTCTCCGCCGCGGCCTGGCCGGCCCGGCGACCGAACACGCAGCATTCGAGGAGTGAGTTCCCCATCATCCGGTTCCGCCCGTGGGTGCCGCCGGCGATCTCGCCGCAGGCGAAGAGACCCTCGGCGGTCGTCTCGCCCTGCTCGTCGATGACGAGCCCGCCGTTCTGGTAGTGGAGGACCGGATAGGTGAGAATCGGCTCCCGGAGCGGGTCGATCCCGGCCGCGCGGTAGCGGCGGAGCATGTAGGGGAGCGAGACCTGGGCATCGGCCTCGGCGATCCTCGTCGTGTCGAGCCAGACGGCGGGTTGCCCGTGCGGCGTCTCGACGCCGTTTCCCTTCTCCACCTCGTCGAAGATCGCCCGCGAGACGGCGTCGCGGGGACCGAGCGAGTCGGTGAACTCCTCGCCGTCGCGATTCAGGAGGACGGCTCCGTAGGCGCGCGTCGTCTCCGGGATCGAGTAGCCCTGCATGTTCGGCGGCCAGACGCCGCCGTTCGGGTGGTACTGGAGCGCGTCGAGATCCCGCGTCTCGGCGCCGAGCTCCATCGCGATCCTCGTCACCTCGCCGGTCGCCCCCGGGTGATTCGTCGAGAGCTCGCCCCGCTCCGCGGCTTCCCGAAAGCAGCGTCCGCCGGCCGCGAGGACGACGACGCCCGCCTCGAACTCGTGCTCGCCGCAGCGCGCCCGCCACCCGTTCAGACGGCGCTCGAGCTCCGTGAGCGGGGACTTGGGGAAGAGGCGTGCGCTCGACGCCGCGAGCGTCTCGCGGAGCGCGGTCGTGATCGCGTGCCCGGTTCGATCGCCGACCTGGAGCAGGCGCTTTCGCGTCGCGCCCCCGCACCGCGCGAGGCGGTAGCCGCCGTTTTCCCGGGTGAACTCGACTCCCACCTCCTCGAGCCAGTGGATCGTCGAAGGCGCCTCCTCGGTGAGGATCCGGACGAGTCGCAGGTCAGCCGTCTCGTGGGAGCTCCGCCACACGTCCTCGGCATGTTGCTCCGGAGAGTCGTCCTCGGCGAACGCGGCCTGAATCCCGCCCTGCGCCTTCGCCGAGTTGCATGACTGGAGCGCTCCCTTCGTCGCGACGGCGACGCGCGCCCCCGCCTGCTCGGCGGAGAGCCCCGCCGCAAGCCCGGAAGCGCCGCTTCCGACCACGAGCACGTCGAGCTGGAGCCGGTCGCCCAAGGCGGTTGCCACCCTACCACCTATTAGCTAATGCAAACGATTTGAGTTTCTTATAGGTCAGCGATTTCGGCGGATGGCGTCGCGACCGCCGCTCGCTCGCCGTCGCGAATCCCGGGCACGAGCAGCAGGAAGAGGACGATGATCGCCGCTCCCAGCACCCCGGCGCCGGCGAGCGTCTCCTGCGCGCCGACCGTCTCGGCGATCGGACCCGTGAGCGCGAAGGAGACCGGGATGAGGCCGATCGAGACGAACCAATCGAGCGAGGAGACGCGCCCGAGGAGCTCGCGCGGCACGCGCCTCTGCATGAGCGTCATCCAGACGATCATCCCGGCGTTCCCGAGCCCGCCAGCGAAGAAGGCGGCGGCCATGAGCTGCCAGAGCGCCGTCGCGGTCGCGTAGACGACGAGGAGCGCGTTGCTTGCCGCCCAGCTCAGGTACATGAGCGTGATGTGTCGGCGCGGGAGCGGCCTCCCGCTCATGAGAACCGAGAACGCGATCGCGCCGAGACCGCCCGACGCGAAGACGAGGCCGAGATCGCTCGCGCTCCCGCCCAGCTCGTTCCGGACCCGGTAGGGAAGGAGAACTTCCCACGGCCCGTAGAAGACGAGGAGCGAAACGGCCGCCGATATGAGCGTCCCCCAGAGCCACGCGTGCGAGCGGACGAAGCGAACGCCCTCCGAGATGTCGGCGAGGGCGGAGGCGCGACCGTCCCTTGACGGCAGCGGCCGGGGGCGGAGCGCGGCAAGCGCCGCGGCCGAGGCCAGGAAGGACGCGGCATCGAGGACGAATGCGCCGCCCGTGCCGACCCACGCGATCGCTGCTCCCGCGACGACGGGGCCGACGAGCCGGCTCGCCGCTGTCCGGACGAAGACGTCGAGCGCGTTCGCCTCGACGAGGAGCTCCGCCGGAACGACGTCGGGCACGATCGCCGTGAAGGCGGGCATGAAGAGAGCTTCGCCCGCGCCGTAGAGCGCAACGAGCACGAGGAGGTGCCAGAGCTCGAGCGCGCCCGTGAGCGCGAGCGCCGCGATCGCGCCGATCGCGGCGGCGCGGATGAGGTCGGCGACCACCATCACCCGGCGCCGATCGAAGCGGTCGCTCGCGACGCCCCCCACGAGGAGGAAGGCGACCTGGGGCGCGGTCCACGCGAGCCCGACGACCGAGAGCGCGGTCGGTACGTTGGAGAGGTCGTAGACCTGCCACGCGATCGCGACGAAGTAGATCCCGTCGCCGACGAGCGAGACGGTCATTCCGGTCCAGAGGAGCGCGAAGTCGCGGATCCGAAGCGGACGGAGCAGGGGCAGGCGGGCGAGCCGCGAGGTCATCGCTGGGGCGTCTTCACGCCGCTCGGCGTCAGATACCGAGGCCGCCGAACACGACGAACGGGTTCTGCGGCGCGACCTCCCACACCATCTGGCCGCCCGGCTCCACCTCGATGCGAGACCCCGCGGGCGCCTCCGCGGCGAGGCGCGAAGCGAGCGCGCGCGCCTCGTCCTCGTTCACGGCGCCCACCAGCACGAACGTGTGGCGCCGGACGACCGGGATCGACTCGGCGGCGAGCCGGTCGGCGAAGTCGACCGTCGCCTCGTGGCTCGGGAGCTCGATTCGGACCTCCCACTCGGCGGCGCCGCTCGCCTCCGACTCGGCCGCCTCGCGCGCCTGCAGCCGCTCGTGCTCGGCCCGCCACTCCTCCTCCGTTCGCGGAAGCGGGACGGCGGCGTCCTCCCAGCGCTGCTCGACGGGGTGCCAGCGAGCGAGCTCGACCCGTCCGGCGGCGGAGTCGTGGAGGCGAGCGGCGACGAGTCGCTCCACCCGACGGGCCCGCTCCTCGGTGTCGGCGTAGAGGAAGACCCGGGCACCGTCCCGACTGACGGCGATCCGCTCGCCCAGGTGCTCGCGCACGTCGGGCTCTAGGCGGACGTCGCGGAGCCACTCGACGAACTCGGTTCCCGCCCGCTCGTCCGCGAGGTCGACGGTGACACGCCAGTCGTCCATCGCGCCCATTTTGCCGGTTCGCTCCCGCTATCCTCGACGCCTCGTGAACTGGGTCGTCAAGGCGGGCGTCCAGAAGGCGATGAGCGCCCTCCCGGCCTCGCAGCGGGCGAACTACCTGTTTCAGCGGCATGTCACCCGCACGCTCCCGATCGGCGACGCCGGGGTCGAGAGGAAGTGCCTGCGGGCGCTCGAGCACGTCCGGGCCTACCGCGAGCACGGCCCTCGCCGACCGCTCGCCGAGGCCGTCTTCTACGAGTTCGGGGCCGGGTGGGACCTCGCGGTCCAGCTTGCCCACGCCTCGCTCGGCGTCGGCCGTCAGATCCTCGTCGACATCCGGCCCAACGTCCGCCGCGAGCTCGTGAACGCGACCCTTGCGAGCCTCGCGCGCCAGCGCGCACGCCTCTCGAGAGAGACGGGCGAGGAGCTTCGCCAGCTCGGCGCCGCCGACGTCCACGATCTCGCCCAGCTCGAGCCGCGGTTCGGGGTCGTCTACCTCGCGCCGCGGGACGCGCGCGAAACGGGCTTGCCCGCAGACTCCGTCGACCTCACCTCGAGCACGAACACACTCGAGCACGTGCCGGAGACCGAGCTGGGGCCGATCCTCGCCGAGTCGGCGCGGCTCCTTCGGCCCGACGGGGTGATGAGCTTCCGGATCGACATGCAGGATCACGCCTCGTACACCGACCCGCGCGTCTCGCCGTACAACTTCCTCCGCTTCTCCGAGCGGACGTGGCGGCTCGCGACGTCGAAGCTGAGCTACCAGAACCGTCTTCGACTTCCCGATTACCGCCGGATCTTCGACGAGGTCGGGCTCGACGTCGTCACCGAGACCGTCATCGGGCCCACCGAGGCCCAGCTCGCCGAGCTCGACCGGATCGAGCTCGCGGCTCGCTTCCGCGGCTACGCGCGCGAGGACCTCGCCGCCCGCGTGCTCGAGGTCGTCCTCCGTCCCCGCCTACCAGACAGAGCGCAGGAGCGCGAGCACGTCGGCCGGCGAAGCGGGGCGAGGATTCGCCCGGGCGCCGGCCCGTAGAACGGCCGCCTCGGCGACGGCCTCGAGCTCGCCCTCCGGAACCCCGAGATCGCGGAGGCGCCGGAAGCCGGCGAGACGCGCGAGCGCCTCGGAGCGGGCGGCAGCCTCGTCCGTCTCCAGAGCGGAGGCGAGACGCGCGAGCGCCTCGCCGGCGACGGGCTCGTTGAATCGAAGCGCGGGCGGAAGGCAGAGCGCGTTCGCGGCACCGTGTGGGATCCCGAACCGGCCGCCGAGTGCCTGCGCCATCGCGTGCGCGAGCCCGAGCCCCGCGCCGGCGAGCGCCGCGCCCGCGTGCATCGCTCCCTCGAGGAGGAGCCGCCGCGCCTCGCGGTCATCGCCGTCGGCGAGCACCGCCGGAAGCGCGCGCACGATCCTGGCGGCGCCGGCGAGCGCAGCGCGGTCGGCCTCGTCGTTTCGACCGTCGACGTAGAGAGCCTCCGCGCAATGGGCGAGTGCGTTCAGGGCGGTGCCGCCGGTTTCGGCGCGCGGAAGCGAGAGCGTGAGCTCGGGCTCGTAGACGATCCCGGCGAGGCAAGCGCCGCTCCCGCCCGCCTTCACGCCGCGTTCCTCGTCGCGAACGCCGAACCCGCTCGTCCACTCCGCTCCCGAGTAGGTCGTCGGCACGGAGACGACCGGAAGCCGGGTCCGCGCCGACGCCGCCTTCGCCGTGTCGATCGCACTCCCCCCGCCGAGGCCGACGAGACCGTCATGGCCCCGCGCGGCGCCCGCCGCCGCTTCGACGGTCTCGGCGGGAACGTGCGGCCGAACCCCGTCGAAGACGGCGCCTACCGGCGAAAGTAAGAGACTGTTACCTTCGCTCCAGCGCTTCGTCGTCACGACCAGCGGGCGCTCGATGCCGAGC
>JALZGN010000081.1 GCA_030861005.1 Actinomycetota bacterium | reverse complement strand
GCCAGAAGGTGCAGACCGAGAAGCGGACGCTGCCCGGCTACGTGCTCGTGAACATGGATCTGGACGACGACGCGTGGGCAGTCGTGAAGAACACGCCGGGCGTGACCGGCTTCGTCGGCGCGGGATCGAAGCCCGTGCCGCTCTCCCAGCTCGAGGTCGACCGGATCCTCCACACGGGCGCGACGGCCGAGCGCCCGCGAAGCGTGGCGGAGTTCGAGCTCGGCGAGTCGGTCAAGATAACCTCCGGTCACCTCTCCGACTTCGACGGTGAGGTCGTGGACGTGAACGCGGATCAGCAGAAGCTCAAGGTGCTCGTGAACATCTTCGAGCGCCAGGTGCCGGTCGAGCTCGGCTTCGACATGGTGAAGAAGATCGATTAGCGGTGGCGAAGAAGGTCCTCACCGTCATCAAGCTCCAGATCCCCGGCGGCCAGGCGAATCCGGCTCCGCCAGTCGGCCCCGCGCTCGGGCAGCACGGCGTCAACATCATGGAGTTCTGCAAGGCGTACAACGCGGAGACGGCGCAGGCGGGCGGTCGGATCACACCCGTCGAGATCACCGTCTACGAGGACCGCTCGTTCACCTTCATCACGAAGACGCCGCCGGCCGCCGTGCTCATCAAGGAGGCGCTCGGCCTCGAAAAGGGCTCGCCGGAGCCGAACCGAAACAAGGTAGGGCGCCTTTCCCGCGACCAGATCCGCCAGATCGCCGAGACGAAGCTCGAGGACCTGAACGCGCGGGACGTCGAGCAGGCGATGCACGTCGTGGCGGGCACCGCCAGGTCGATGGGCGTCGAGGTCGACCAGTGATCTCGCCTGCTCGACGTGGGGAAGGGGTTCGGGGAAACCGCCAGGTTTCCCCGGCGGCAAGAAGGGGGTTCGCGGGGGAAACATGGTTTCCACCGCGAGCGCGCGCCGGAACGGCGTGCGCTGTCGAGCAGGCGATGCACGTCGGGGCGGGCACCGCCAGGTCGATGGGCGTCGAGGTGGAAAGCTGATGGCCCAGCACGGAAAGCGGTACCGGCAGGCGCGCGCGACGGTCGATCGCGAGCGCCTGCACACGCCGCTCGAGGCGATCCGGCTCCTCAAGGGCCTAGACGGGCCGAAGTTCGACGAGACGGTCGAGGTCCACTTCAACACCGGGCTGAACGTCCGCCACGCGGATCAACAGCTTCGGGGGACGCTCATGCTCCCGCACGGGACGGGGAAGGACGTCCGGGTCGCGGTCTTCGCCGAGGGCGAGAAGGCGAAGGAGGCGGACGAGGCGGGAGCGGACGTCGTCGGCGCGGCCGATCTTGCGCAGAAGATCGAGGGCGGCTTCGACGACTTCGACGTCGCCATCGCGACGCCGGACCTAATGGCGACCGTTGGCCGGCTCGGCCGCATCCTCGGCCCGCGCGGCAAGATGCCGAACCCCAAGACCGGCACCGTCACCTTCGACGTCGGCAAGGCGGTCGCGGACGCGAAGGCCGGCAAGCTGGAGTACAGGACGGATCGCGGCGCGAACGTCCATCTGACCCTCGGCCGCAAGAGCTTCGACGAGCGGCGCCTGCTCGAGAACTACGCGGCCGTGGTCGACGAGATCGTCCGCGCGAAGCCGGCCGCCGCGAAAGGCCGCTACATTCATTCGGTGACGCTGACGAGCTCGATGGGCCCGGGGATCAAGGTAGACCCGGCGCGAACGCGTGGAATCGTCGACGAGCTGGAGGAGGCACCCGCCGCGACCGCCGCGTAGCGACGCCCGTCGCCGAAGACAGCCGGCAGCGGCAAGTAACAGACTGTTACTTGCGCGGAAGACCAGCCGAGGCGGCCGAGGAGACTCACCTCTGCTCGTGCCCGCCTCTGGGCGCGACGCTTATCGGGAGGTGAGAAGATGCTGAAGCAGGAGAAGGAGCAGGTGGTCGCGGAGCTCGTCGAGCGGCTCCGTACGTCCGAGACGCTCATCGTCGCGGACTACCGAGGCCTCGACATGTCCCAGATCGACGCCGTTCGAACCGAGCTCCTGAAGCACGGCGCGCGCTTCTCGGTCGTCAAGAACACACTGACGAGGCGGGCCGCCGAGGCCGTCGGGCTACCGGAGCTGAACGAGTTTCTGGAAGGCCCGACGGCGATCGCGTTCGTCAGCGAGGGTGACATGGTCGCCGTCGCGAAGGCGCTCAACGACACCGCTCGCCAAACGAGGACCCTCGCCCTCAAGGGCGGCATCCTCGAGCGCCGGACGATCACAGCCGACCAGGTTCGCGACCTCGCGACGCTACCGCCGGCGGACGTCCTTCACGGCCAGGTGCTCGGCGCGATCGTCGGCCCGCTGAACGCGATCGTCGGGATCTTCGCGGCACCGCTTCGTGAGTTCGTCGGCGTCCTCGACGCGCGGACCGCGAAGCTCGGCGAGGGAGACGACGCGAGCGAGGCTTCTGCAAGTGAAGAGCTGTAGGTCGATCCGCTCCCGAAGGAGGGGGCTAACGGGGGAAGCACGGGTTCCCCCTTGCCACGAAGAGGAGGACTAGCAATGGCAACAGATACCGCGAAGCTCGTCGAGCAGCTGGGGAAGATGACCGTTCTCGAGCTCGTCGAGCTCAAGAACGCGCTCGAGGAGGAGTGGGGCGTGACCGCCGCCGCGCCGATCGCCGTCGCCGCTCCGGGCGTCGCCGCTCCGGGCGCCCCGACGGACGGCGCCGCGGCGCCCGAGGAGAAGACCGAGTTCGATGTCGTGCTCCAGGGCGCCGGCGACAAGAAGATCCAGGTGATCAAGGTCGTCCGAGCGATCACGGGACTCGGTCTCAAGGAGGCAAAGGATCTCGTCGACGGTGCGCCGAACCCGGTCAAGGAGGGGGTTGCGCGCGAGGAGGCGGACTCGATCAGGGCGCAGCTCGAGGAGGCCGGCGCCACGGTCGAGGTGAAATAGCGTCGAGCGCGAAAGGCCCCGATCGATCGACCGCGCAAGCGGCCCGATCGCTGTCGCGGAGCAGGATCTCCGTCCGTCGGCCTCGCGCGCTCGTTACGGGCGCGAGACGCGGAGGCGATAGCGCCCGCTGCCGGCGAGCCGCGTGACGCGGATCCGGTACCTGCGCGCGCCGCACACCGTCGTGGCGAGCGTCCTCGTCGTCCCCGCGACGACGGTCTGCGCGACCCGCGTCCCCGCGCCCGTTCGCAGCTGAACGCGCGCCCGGAGGCCGGACGGAGCGCGGACCGAGACCCGGAGTGTCCCGTCGTAGGGAGTCGCCACCCTGTGAACGCGGCTTCGGGTGCCTCGGCGCCACAGGGCGCCAGTCCGACTCTCGGTCGTCGGGACGCTCCACGGCGAGACGACGTCCGCCTGGAGTCGCGCGAGCGCGGGGCCGTCAGGGTAGAAGGCGGCGGTCACGATCTCCCAGGGGCTCTCGCGTAGGGCGAGGCGGCGCTCGTTCAGGACGCGGTACACCTCGGCGAAAGCCTCGCCGGGGTTGCGGTCGTAGCGACCGTCCTCTGCACCGGGGAACAGCAGTCCCGCGCGAGCCCCGCGACAGACCTGCTCGTACGAGGCCCACCGCTTCGTTCCCCAGTCGAGCGCGCTCCACGGTGCGTTCGAGCGGCTCGCGGCGACGTGGTGGCCGTACTCGTGCGCGAGGACGGATTCGGCCGACGTGTCGCGGGAGGGATCCTCGCCGGGAGCGACGATCGTCCGCCGCCCGAAGCAGGCGAATGCGTCCCGGCCGCATACGCTTTGCACCTCGGCGAGCGGAAGCAGGTACGTGGTCACCGTCCCGAGCTCCGAGCCGTGGACGAGCCGCCCCATGTAGTTCGCCCACGCGTGCGCCCGCGCGGCATCCTCGGGATACGAGGTCGAGAACCAAATCGTCACACGCTCGCCGCCGGCGGTAGTCAGCCGCCCGCCCCAAACGCGCACATCCCGCTCGACGGTGCGAGCCTCGCGCGCGGAGAGATTCCCGTCGGCGAACGCGGCCGTGGCCGCGAGATCGGCGAGATCCGGCCGCTCGAGGACGCCGGCGCGCGCGGTGCCCGGGAGCGCGACGACGACGGCGAGCGCGACGGCGCTCGCGCGTGCGAGTAGACCCAGGAGCGGCGAGCGCACGACCGAAGTCTGACACGATCCGCCCGGCGCGGCGCTCCCTCTGACGCGGGGTGTGCGCCGATGCGAGAAGGACGGGACGGCCGGCGTCTCGCGCGTCCGGGGGATCTTTATGAGGCGGCTGTAAGGGTTCTTCCCCCATGCGAGTGAAAGGGCACCGCGCGTGCCGAGAAGAGAGGGCGAACCCGACCGCAATGGAGGAAGACGAATGAAGTTCAGGATCACCGTGCTCGCCGCGCTTGCGCTCTCGCTGCTCGTCGTTCCGCAGGCGCTCGCGGGCCCCCGCGGGCTCGCCCACAAGGCCGCGGCCGCCGCCTGTCGCGCCGAGCGAGCGTCTTTGGGCCGCGCTCTGTTTGCGGCTACGTACGGACGCCACCCGGGCCGCAGTTGTGTCCGGGCTCGGGCTGCCGACGCGCTCGAATCGGTTCGGAACGCGGCGCAGGAGTGCCGCGCCGAGCGCGAGGGCGGCGCGGACGCGTTCCGCGAGAAGTACGGCCAGAACGGCCACAAGCGAAACGCGTTCGGCCGCTGCGTCTCGCGCAAGGTCCGCCAGGACGTGGCCGAGGAGGCGGAGGAGACCGCGAACGCCGCCAAGGCGTGCAAGGCCGAGCGCAAGGACGATCCGGACGCGTTCCGGGAGAAGTACGGCACTAACGCGAACAAGCGAAACGCGTTCGGGAAGTGCGTCTCGAGCAAGGCAAGCCAAGCCGACGAGGAGCCCGAGGAGGGCGACGAGGACGAGGGCGAGGAGGACGAGGGCGAAGTGACGCCCCCGGCCCCGCCCGCGCCGCCGGCCCCCTAAGCCGTCGAGACGGGAAGCGAGAGAGGGACGCCCACGCGTCCCTCTCTCACATTTCTCGCAAAGAATCTGTATAGTCCGCCGGCGACCGGCGGTTTTCCCGTTCGGTCACTCTTGCGAGAGGTGGGGCGGGCCTGCTACATTTGGGGGTCGCGCCGCTCGTCGCGTCCCATCGCCGTCTTTGGACTTCGACCCTGCTTAGAGGAGGTCGCCTTTCTTGGCCACCAAGGTCGCTCCGCGCCGCCTGCGGAAGAGCTTCTCCCGCCTGAAGCACGTCCTTGACCTTCCCAACCTGATCGACATTCAGCGAGCCTCGTTCGAGTGGTTCATGAGCGAGGGCCTCCGCGAGACGATCGACGACATCTCGCCGATCGAGGACTACACCGGCACGCTCGCCGTCGAGTTCGCCGACTACGAGTTCGGGCAGCCGCCCGTCTCGATCAAGGAATGCCGCGAGAAGGACCTGACGTACCAGGTCCCGCTCTCGATGACCGTCCGCTTCGTGAACAAGGAGACGGGCGAGATTCGCGAGCAGACCGTCTTCATGGGCGACTTCCCGATGATGACGGACTCGGGCACGTTCATTATCAACGGGACCGAGCGCGTCATCGTGACCCAGCTCGTCCGCTCGCCGGGTGCGTACTTGATGGAGCCGAAGGACCCGGACAAGCAGGTCTTCATCGCGAACCTGATGCCGAGCCGCGGCTCGTGGCTCGAAGTCGAGATCGACAAGAAGGGCGTCGTCTACGCGCGGATCGACCGAAAGCGCAAGCTTCCGATCACGACGCTCCTGCGCGCTCTCCCGGCGGAGGACCCCGCGACGGGATTCCAGCTCGACACGAGCTCGAACGAGAAGATCCTCGAGCTCTTCGACAACTCCTTCTTCATCCAGGCGACGCTCGAGAAGGACGGGACGACGCGCGAGGAGGAGGCCGTGGTCGAGGTCTTCAAGAAGCAGCGGCCCGGCGAGCCCCCGACGCTCGAGAACGCTCGCAACCTCCTGCGGGCGCTCTTCTTCGATGCGAAGCGCTACGACCTCACGAAGGTCGGACGCTACAAGCTGAATCAGCGGCTCGACGTCGACGTCCCCGACGACGTCCGGGTTCTCACGACGCAGGACATCGTTGCGCTCGTGAAGAAGCTCGTCGAGCTGCCTACACGGCTCGGCGTCGACGTCGAGTTGCGCGACTTCGCGGCCGACGCGTTCGCGCTCTCCCGTGAGCCCATCCGGGGCGAGCTCGACGAGTACGAGGACTTCGGCAACCGCCGCCTGCGCACGGTCGGCGAGCTGATCCAGGAGGCGTTCCGGGTCGGCCTCTACCGGATGGAGCGCGTCGTCCGCGAGCGGATGACGACGGAGGACGTCGACACGATCACACCGCAGACGATCATCAACATCCGCCCCGTCGTCGCCGCGCTCAAGGAGTTCTTCGGCTCCTCGCAGCTCTCGCAGTTCATGGACCAGACGAACTCGCTCGCAGGGCTGACGCACCGGCGGCGGCTGTCCGCGCTCGGCGCGGGCGGGCTCACGCGTGAGCGCGCGCCGATCGAGGTGCGCGACGTCCACCCGACGCACTACGGCCGGATGTGCCCGATCGAGACGCCGGAGGGCCCGAACATCGGCCTCATGGGCTCGCTCTCCTCGATGGCGACCGTGTCCGAGTTCGGCTTCGTCCAGACGCCGTACCGGGTCGTCGAGAAGGGGAAGGTGACGGACAGGATCGTCTACCTGGACGCCACCGCGGAGGAGAGAGCGACCATCGCCCAGGCGAACGAGCCCGTCGACGAGAAGACCGGCCGGTTCCTGAACGAGGCCGTCCTCTCCCGCGGCCCGGGTGGCGAGCCGGTGACGGCACCGCCGTCCGACATCCAGTACATGGACGTGAACCCGGCGCAGATCGTGTCGGTCGCGACCGCCCTCATTCCCTTCCTCGAGCACAACGACGCGAACCGGGCGCTCATGGGCGCGAACATGCAGCGCCAGGCGGTGCCGCTCCTCATCACGGAGCCTCCGCTCGTCGGCACTGGCCTCGAGTACCGCGCCGCCGTCGACACCGGGGACGTCGTCCTCGCGCGGCGCGCGGGGACGGTCACGGACGTCGACGCCGATCGGATCGCCATCGAGGCCAAGGACGGCATCGACGAGTATGAGCTCGTCAAGTTCATGCGGTCGAACCAGGGCACGGTGATCCACCAAAAGCCGGTCATCGGTCTCGGCCAGAAGGTGAAGGAAGGCGACGTCCTCGCCGACGGCAGCTCGACGGCGCAGGGCGAGCTCGCGCTCGGCAAGAACCTGCTCGTCGCCTTCATGCCGTTCGAGGGCTACAACTTCGAGGACGCGATCGTCATCTCCGAGCGCCTAGTCAAGGACGACGTCCTCTCGTCGATCCACATCCACGAGTACGAGATCGACGCGCGCGCGACGAAGCTCGGCGACGAGGAGATCACGCGCGACATCCCGAACCGCTCCGAGGAGTCGCTCCGCGACCTGGACGACCGAGGCGTCGTTCGCATCGGCGCCGAGGTCGGCTCCGGCGACCTGCTCGTCGGGAAGGTGACCCCGAAGGGCGAGACCGAGCTCACCGCCGAGGAGAAGCTGATCCGCGCCATCTTCAAGGAGAAGGCGCGCGAGGTACGAGACACCTCGCTCAAGGTTCCGCACGGCGAGGGCGGCAAGGTCATCGACGTGAAGACGTTCTCGCGCGAGGCGGGAGACGACCTCTCGCCGGGCGTGAACGAGCTCGTGCGCGTCTACGTCGCCAAGAAGCGCAAGATCGCCGAGGGAGACAAGCTCGCGGGACGCCACGGCAACAAGGGCGTCATCGCGAAGATCGTCGCCGAGGAGGACATGCCGTTCCTCGAGGACGGAACGCCGATCGACGTCGTCCTGAACCCGCTCGGCGTCCCGAGCCGGATGAACATCGGCCAGATCCTCGAGACGCACCTCGGGTGGGCGGCGGCGCACGGCGTCTTCACCGAGGACGGCGAGCGGAACGGGGCGACTCCGGTCGCGAGCGCCGTCTTCGACGGTGCGACCGAGGCGGAGGTCGACGACGCGCTCATCGAGTGGACCCGCCAGAACCCCGACCACCCGGTCAAGTTCAACGTCGACGAGAAGCGGCGGCCCGGCCGGCGCTGCTCCGGCAAGGTCCGGCTCTACAGCGGCCGAACCGGGGAGCCCTTCGAGCAGAAGGTCACGGTCGGCTACATGTACATCCTGAAGCTCCTCCACCTCGTCGACGACAAGATCCACGCCCGCTCGACCGGCCCGTACTCGCTCGTGACTCAGCAGCCGCTCGGCGGCAAGGCGCAGTTCGGCGGGCAGCGCTTCGGCGAGATGGAGGTGTGGGCGCTCGAGGCCTACGGCGCCGCGTACACGCTCCAGGAGATGCTCACTATCAAGTCCGACGACACGGTCGGACGGGTGAAGGCCTACGAGGCGATCGTGAAGGGCGAGAACATCGCCGAGCCGTCGATCCCGGAGTCGTTCAAGGTGCTGCTCAAGGAGATGCAGTCGCTCGCGCTCGACGTGGACGTCCTCTCGGAGGAGGGCGCCGAGGTCGAGGTCCGCGAGGAGGACGACGAGCTGCTGCGCGCGGCGGAGGAGCTCGGAATCGACCTCTCGCCCGGCTCGCTGCGCGCGGTCGCGCCCGCCGAGCAGGTCGAGGAGGCCGCGGGCGCAGGCGACGGCGTGACGCTCGACGACAACGAGCGATCGGCGTTTCCGAACGAGGAGGACCTGACGGATATCGACGAGGGTTCTCCCGACGTCACGGGCGGCGAGACGCCGGCCGAGGAGGTCGCGGACATCGTGGGCCCGTTGGAGGACGCCCCCGACCTCGCCGACCTCGAGATCGAGGAGTGAGAGGCGACACGGGCCCGCTCGAGCGTTTCACGTCCCGCGGGCGCGAGCGAAGCACTTTGCGAGAGATAGGAGCGAATTGATCGACATCAACAACTTCGACGCGATCCGGATCGGCCTCGCCTCGTCCAAGCAGATCCGTGACTGGTCGTCCGGCGAGGTGACGAAGCCGGAGACGATCAACTACCGCACGCTGAAGCCGGAGAAGGACGGGCTCTTCTGCGAGCGCATCTTCGGTCCCACGAAGGACTGGGAGTGCTACTGCGGCAAGTACAAGCGCGTCCGCTACAAGGGGATCATCTGCGAGCGCTGCGGCGTCGAGGTGACGCGGCAGAAGGTGCGACGCGAGCGTATGGGCCACATCGACCTCGCCGCGCCGGTTTCGCACATCTGGTTCTTCAAGGGCGTTCCGAGCCGGATCGGCTACCTCCTCGACATCGCGCCCAAGGAGCTCGAGAAGGTCCTCTACTTCGCCGCCTCGATCGTGACCGCCGTCGACGCCGACAAGCGCGCCGCGGACCTCGCCGACCTCGAGGATCGCGTTCGCGCCGAGGCCGAGCGCATCTTCGTCGACCGCGACGAGCAGCTCGCGGCGCTCGAGGACCGCCTCGCCCGACGCCGCGACCTCTTCACGCAGGGCCGCGAGCGCGACTTCGACGAGGACGACGAGTTCTGGGCGCGCGGCCTCGTCGCCTGGGCCGAGGAGCAGGGGCTCCCGCCTCTCGACGAGGCGCGAACGCTGGTCGGCGGCCTCTTCGTCGACGTTGCGACCCAGATCACGACCGAGGACTCGAAGAAGATCCGCGAGCTCGTTCGCAGCGCCGCGATCCGGCCCGACCGCCGGCTCTCGAGCAGGGAGCTCGAGCAGGTCGCGACGGCGGCCGCGCAGATCGGGGCCGCGCTCGCCCCGCTTCAGGCCGAGTACGAGAGCGCCTCCGGCGCTAAGAAGGGCGCGGTGACGAAGCATCTCGCTCGTGTCCGCGACGCCCTCCTCGCCGGTGAGGAGCTGACCGCCGCCGATGCGGAGCTCGCCTCGGGAGTCGACCCGAAGAACCTCGAGAAGGCGCGCGAGCTCGGGAACGGGCTCCTCCGGGAGGTCGTCGAGACCGCCGAGCCAGGCGCCTCGCACGAGGAGCTCCGTGACCTCGCGAACGACCTCTGCCTGAAGACGGACGGTCGGATGCAGAAGGAGGACCTGGACGCGATCATCCAGTGGTCGCTCAAGGTCCGCGAGATGTACCTCGACGTCGAGTCGCGACGCGGGGACGCGCGCGACGCCGCGGTCGACTCGGTGAACCGACTCGAGGAGACGTGGAATCGCTTCCGGACTCTCGAGGTCAAGGAGATCGTGAGCGACGAGATGCTCTTCCGCGAGCTCAAGGACCGCTTCGGGTCGCCGTACGGGTTCGGCGTCTACTTCCGCGGCGGCATGGGCGCCGAGGCAATCCGCGATCTCCTGAAAGACCTCGATCTCGAGGCCGAGGTGAGGTCGCTGCGAGACACGATCCGAACGTCGAAGGGTCAGAAGCAGAGCCGCGCGATCAAGCGTCTCAAGGTCGTGAACGCGTTCATCACGTCGGAGAACCGGCCCGAGTGGATGATCCTCGAGGCGATCCCGGTGATCCCGCCCGAGCTCCGGCCGATGGTGCAGCTCGACGGCGGCCGGTTCGCGACGAGCGACCTGAACGACCTGTACCGGCGCGTCATCAACCGCAACAACCGGCTCAAGCGGCTGCTCGACCTCGGGGCGCCGGAGATCATCGTGAACAACGAGAAGCGGATGCTGCAGGAAGCGGTCGACGCCCTCTTCGACAACGGGCGCCGCGGCCGCGCCGTGACAGGCCCGGGCAACCGCGCCCTGAAGTCGCTCTCCGACATGCTGAAGGGGAAGCAGGGCCGCTTCCGCCAGAACCTGCTCGGGAAGCGCGTCGACTACTCGGGCCGATCCGTCATCGTCGCCGGCCCAACTCTCAAGCTGCACCAGTGCGGGCTTCCGAAGCTGATGGCGCTCGAGCTCTTCAAGCCGTTCATCATGAGTCGGCTCGTCGAGCGGAAGTCCGTCCAGAACATCAAGGCGGCGAAGAAGTACGTCGACTCGATGGCGCCCGAGATCTGGGACGTCCTCGAGGAGGTGATCGCCGAGCACCCGGTGCTCCTGAACCGCGCGCCGACGCTCCACCGTCTCGGGATCCAGGCGTTCGAGCCGGTGCTCGTGGAAGGGAAGGCGATCCAGGTCCACCCGCTCGTCTGCCACGCGTTCAACGCCGACTTCGACGGTGACCAGATGGCGGTCCACCTTCCGCTCTCGGCGGAAGCGCAGGCGGAAGCGCGGATCCTCATGCTCTCGGCGAACAACATTTTGTCGCCGGCGCACGGGAAGCCGCTCGCGACGCCGACGCAGGACATGGTCCTCGGCGGTTACTACCTCACGTACTGCGCCGAGGACGTGACGCGGAAGACCGCCGAGGAGCTCGAGCCGCGGCCGCGGCGGTTCGCCACCGAGGACGAGGTCGTGCTCGCGCACGACGCGCGGCAGGTCGGCCTCCACGACCCGATCGAGTACCGCCGGAACGGCGAGCTCGTCCTGACGACGCCAGGACGCGTGATCTTCAACGAGGAGGTCCGGCGAGCGCTCGTCGAGGCCTTCGGCGACAGGTTCGACCCGAGCGAGCAGCCGTTCATCAATCGGACGCTCGCGAAGAAGGAGATGAACGACTTCATCTCAGACCTCGTCGACCGCTACGGCGCGCTCGCGATTCCATCCGTCCTCGACACGGTCAAGGAGCTCGGGTTCTCGCATGCGACGCGGGCAGGGATCACGATCTCGAAGAACGACATCGTGATCCCCGAGACGAAGGACGAGATCCTCGCGTCCTACGAGGAGCGCGTGCAGCGGATCGAGCGCGACTACGAGCGCGGCCTCATCACCGAGGACGAGCGCCACGAGCGGATCGTGGAGGAGTGGACGGAGGCGACTGACGCGGTCGCGGACGCCATGCAGGCGACGATGTACGAGCTGAACCCGATCTACATGATGGCCAACTCGGGCGCGCGCGGGTCGATCAAGCAGATCCGCCAGCTTGCCGGCATGCGCGGCCTTATGGCGAACCCGAAGGGCGACATCATCGAGCGTCCGATCAAGGCGAACTTCATGGAGGGGCTATCGGTGCTCGAGTACTTCATCTCGACCCACGGCGCCCGGAAGGGCCTCGCCGACACGGCGCTCAGGACGGCCGACTCCGGCTACCTGACGCGTCGGCTCGTCGACGTGTCCCAGGACGTAATCGTCCGCGACGAGGACTGCGGTACGGACGAGTCCATCGAGCTGCCGCTCGTCACTGCCGACGGGCTCAACCGGTGGCTGGCGGGCCGCATCGCCGCCGGCGAGGTCAGGAAGCCGCTCGCGGACGGGAAGCGGCGCGAGACGGTGCTCGTATCGACGGGCGACCTGATCACGAACGCGGATCTCCTGCGCGTCGTCGCCGAGGTCGGCGAGCAGGCTGAGCAATTAACCGTCCCGGTCCGGTCCGTACTCAAGTGCAAGAGCGAGTTCGGCGTCTGCCGGCGCTGCTACGGCGTCTTCCTTGCGACCGGCGAGCTCTGCGAAGTCGGCGACGCCGTGGGGATCATCGCAGCGCAGTCGATCGGCGAGCCGGGCACGCAGCTCACCATGCGGACCTTCCACACCGGCGGCGTCGCCGGCGCGGACATCACGCACGGCCTTCCGCGCGTCGTCGAGATCTTCGAGGCGCGCAATCCGAAGGGTGCCGCTCGCCTTGCCGAGATCGGCGGGACCGTGACCGTCGAGCAGGCGGACCGGGGGCCGAAGGTGACGATTGACCCGGGGGCGCTGGACGAGCACGGCGAGCCGCTTCCGGCGAAGGAGTACCAGCTCCCGCGCCGCACGCGGCTCCTCGTCGCAAACGGCGGAACGGTCGAGCCGGGCGATCCGCTGCACGAGGGCTCGCTGTCGCCGGCCGAGCTCCTCGCCCTCCACGCGAAGGCGGGCCAGGGATCGACGCCGACCGAGCTCTACCTCGTCGGCGAGGTGCAGAAGGTGTACCGCTCGCAGGGCGTCGACATCCACGACAAACACATCGAGCTGATCGTGCGCCAGATGCTGAAGAAGGTCCGCATCGAGAACGCGGGCGACACCGACCTCTTGCCCGGTCAGCTCGTCGACAAGGTCGTGCTCGAGCGTGAGAACGCCCGGATGCGGGAGACGGACGGCAAGGAGGAGGCAACCTTCGAGCCGCTCATCCTCGGGATCACGAAGGCCTCGCTCGCGACCGAGTCGTTCCTCTCCGCGGCCTCCTTCCAGGAGACGACGAAGGTGCTCACCGACGCCGCCATCGAGGGCAAGGTCGATCGGCTGCTCGGTCTCAAGGAGAACGTCATCATCGGGAAGCTCATCCCGGCGGCGACGGGCCTCAAGAAGTACCGGTCGATCGAGATCCGTCCGACCGAGAAGGCGGCGGTCGGGGCGATCACCCGGCCGGCGACCGAGGAGCAACTCCTCGCGGCGCTCGAGGAGATTGGGTCGGACGGCGAAGGTCTCGACCTGAGCGGCCTCGAGTTCGACTTCGGCGGCGGAATCGCCGGGGACGGGGACCGCCTGTCGGAAGGGATGGAGGCCGAGGAGACCCCCGAGGTCGACTCACCGCTCGACGAGGAGTAGCCCGCCCGCGTCGCGTACGACTTCGGGCGCGGCTCGGGAAGACATGCGTCACCCGGAGCCCGGGCGAGATCGGCTCGGGTGACCCTTCCCCAGTTGGCGCACGGGACGGACGATTCCTCCCCAGCCGCCTGTGGAACCTGGGGATAGGACTGACGGCCAACGCGACGTCCGGGAGCACTCGCAGCGCCGACACGAGTCGTGCGCGCGTCCTGACGCGAGTCGTCAAGAGGCGTTGCGACGCGCGACGCGGTAGGTCTGCGGCGCCGCTAGGAGGCGGCGACCGCCTGGCCCTTGCCCGTCTCCTTCGCGCGGAAAAGCGCCTCGTCGGCGCGCTCGAAGAAGGACACTGCGTCGTCCTCCGGCGTGAGCTCGGCCACCCCGGCGGACAAGTGCAGCCGCTCGCCGCTCCCCGTGGGCCGCGTCGAGAGGGCGAACTGGAGGCGCCGGTAGAGCTGCTCCGCGTCGGTGAGTGCCGACTCGGGAAGGATGACCGCGAACTCGTCGCCGCCGACGCGACACGCGATATCGGCGCTTCGGACGACCGACCGCACGCGGTCGGCGAGTTGTGCGAGGACGGAGTCGCCGGCGAGGTGTCCGACTCGCTCGTTGATCAGCTTGAAATCGTCGATGTCGAAGACGACGAGTGCGAGGCGCCGGTCGTAGCGGTGTGCCCGGGCGACCTCGCGAGCAAGGGTGTCGTGGAAGTAGCGGCGGTTGTGCAGGTTGGTCAGCGCGTCGAGGTCGGCGAGCTTGCGCGCCTCGCGGAAGCGACGTCCGTTCTCGATCGCGGGCCCGGCGGTCGCGGCGAGGTCCTCGAGGTCGGCGAGCTCCGAGTCCGAGGGCTCGCGCTCGCGATTTCGCCAGAAGACGGCGAGGGTCCCGACGGCCTCGTCGGTATCGCGTCGGAGCGGGACGACGACGCCGCCGCGGATGAGCTCGCCGTCGCCGGGAGCGTCCTCGGCCGCGTAGCGGTACGCGATCTCGATCGCCCGCGCCGCTCGCCCGCTCGGCGGGGCGCTGATCGGCTGCCTTGCCGCCTCGTCCGCCGTCATCCCGAGCGTCGCGATGACGGGGCCGCCGTCCTCCTGGCGGACGACGATCATCGCGGCGTCGACGAACTCGAACGCGGCGGCGGCTTCGAGCGTGCGCGAGAGGATCGAGTCGAGGTCGATGGTCGAGCCGATGGCCGCGAGCTCGCGCGCCCGGCGGTTCTCCGCCTGGGCGCGCTCGAGGTCGCGCGCGAGGTCGGCGAGCTTCTCCTCTAGGCGCTCGTTCGAGGTCGCTGGCCACCGATCGAGCTCGCTGCCCGCCACCTTCCCTCGCCGGGACACGACGTAGAAGACGACGAGCGCGACCGCGGCGACGACGGCCGCTCCTGCGAGCGCCGAGCCGAGTGCGATCCACGTCGTGTTCTCCTGGAGGAAGGGCATCGGGTCACCCGTATAACGCGGCGCGGCTAGGCGCAGTCACCGCGTCGCACGCGTGCCACACGGGACAATAGATCCGTTTGGCTGTTCCGGCCAGCGGCCGCGGCAGAGGTGGCTCCCGAGGGCGGTTCTGGTAGTCTTCGCGCAAGGTTGGAGCGGGTCCGCCTGCGCCGGCCTTTCTTTACGTGTAAGCCCAGGAGCCGAAGAGAGAACGAAGCATGCCGACGGTGAACCAGCTCGTGCGCAAGGGGCGCGCGGTTCCGAGCGCGAAGACGAAGACGCCCGCCCTCCGCGGAGCGCCGCAGAAGCGCGGCGTCTGCACGCGCGTCTACACCGCGACCCCCAAGAAGCCGAACTCGGCGCTCCGCAAGGTTGCGCGCGTTCGGCTCACCAACGGTATGGAGGTGACGTCGTACATCCCCGGGGAGGGGCACAACCTGCAGGAGCACTCGGTCGTCCTCATCCGAGGCGGGCGAGTAAAGGACATGCCCGGCGTTCGGTACAAGGTGATCCGGGCCGCGCTCGACACGGCTGGCGTCTCCGACCGCCGCCAGGGGCGCTCCAAGTACGGGGCGAAGAGAGGTTCGTAGTGGCGACCCCGCTCCAGACAGGTCGCGCGCGCCGCTTCGGTGGTGAGCGCTGATGCCGCGGCGCGCCGAGATCCAGGTCCGCGAGCTCGATTCCGACCCCGTCTACAACTCGAAGCTCGTCTCGCAGGTCGTGAACCGGTTGATGACGCGCGGGAAGAAGTCGACCGCCGAGCACGTCGTCTACTCGGCGCTCGAGCGTGTCGGCGAGCGAACCGGGCGGCCGCCGGTCGACGTCCTCGAGCAGGCCGTCAAGAGCGTGACGCCCGTTCTCGAGGTCCGCTCGCGCCGCGTCGGCGGCGCCAACTACCAGGTGCCCGTCGAGGTGCCGCAGCGCCGCGCCCGCACGCTCGCCGTGCGCTGGCTCGTGACGTACGCGCGCGACCGGCGGGAGAAGCATATGGACGAGAAGCTCGCCAACGAGATTCTCGACGCGCTGAACCAGCAGGGTGGCGCGTTCAAGCGGAAGGACGACCTCTACCGGATGGCGCAGGCGAACAAGGCCTTCGCGCACTACAGGTGGTGACGGTGGCCGAGCGCACGGCAATCGTGAGCGGCGGCAAGGTCGCCCTCGAGCGGGTCCGGAACATCGGGATCATGGCCCACATCGACGCTGGGAAGACGACGACGACGGAGCGGATCCTCTACTACACGGGCCGCACCCACAAGATGGGCGAGGTCCACGAGGGCGCCGCGACGATGGACTGGATGGCGCAGGAGCAGGAGCGCGGGATCACGATCACATCCGCGGCGACGACGGCCTCGTGGCGCGATTTTCGTGTGAACATCATCGATACGCCCGGCCACGTGGACTTCACCGTCGAGGTGGAGCGAAGCCTACGCGTCCTCGACGGCGCGATCGCCGTCTTCGACTCCGTCGCCGGCGTCGAGCCCCAGTCGGAGACGGTCTGGCGCCAGGCCGACCGCTACGCCGTCCCGCGCGTCGCGTTCATCAACAAGATGGACCGCGTCGGCGCCGACTTCTTCGGCGCGGTGCAATCGATGATCGACCGGCTGGGCGCGAAGCCGGTTCCGATCCAGCTTCCGATCGGCCAGGAGGAGCACTTTCGCGGGGTCGTCGACGTCCTCGAGATGCGCGCGGTCACGTGGACGGACGCGCTAGGAACCGAGATCGACTACGGCGAGGTGCCTGACGAGCTGCGCGAGCAGGCGGAGGAGTACCACCACCAACTGATCGACTCGGTCGCCGAGCACGACGAGGAGCTGCTCGAGACGTACCTCCTCAACGAGGAAGCAGTCACGCCCGACATGATCCGCCGCGCGCTTCGCAAGGCGACCCTTGCGATCGCCGTGACGCCCGTCCTCCTCGGCTCTGCCTTCAAGAACAAGGGGGTGCAGCCGCTTCTCGACGCGGTGATCGACTACCTCCCGAGCCCGCTCGACGTCCCGCCCGTGCACGGAGTCGACCCGCGGACGCAGAAGGAGCTGTCGCGAAGGCCGTCGGAGGACGAACCCTTCTCGGCGCTCGCGTTCAAGGTGATGAGCGACCCCTACGTCGGGAAGCTCACGTACTTCCGTGTCTACTCGGGGAAGGTGCGCGCCGGCGAGCGCGTCCTCAACGTGACGACGGGGAAGACGGAGCGCGTCGGCCGCCTCCTTCAGATGCACGCAAACCACCGCGAGGAGCGAGACGAGATCGGGGCGGGCGAGATCGTCGCCGCCGTCGGCCTGAAGCGAACGACGACGGGCGACACGCTCGCGGTGGACGCCGCGCCCATCCTCCTTGAGTCGATGCAGTTCCCGGACCCCGTCATCTCGGTCGCGATCGAGCCGAGGACGAAGGCGGACCAGGACAAGCTCGCGCAGGCGCTCCAGCGACTCGCCGAGGAGGACCCGACGTTCCAGGTGCGGACGGACGAGGAGACCGGGCAGACGCTCATCTCCGGGATGGGCGAGCTCCACCTCGAGATCATCGTCGACCGCCTGACGCGTGAGTTCAACGTCGATGCGAACGTCGGCCGGCCACAGGTCGCTTATCGCGAGACGGTGTCGAAGCGCGTCGACGGAGTCGAGGGCCGGTTCGTCCGGCAGACGGGCGGCCGCGGTCAGTACGGGCATGCGGTGATCACGCTCGAGCCCGCCGAGCCGGGCGAGGGGTACGAGTTCATCGATCGGATCGTCGGCGGCCGGATCCCGCGCGAGTACATCCCCGCGATCGACCTCGGCATACAGGAGGCGATGGAGTCCGGCGTCCTCGCGGCCTACCCCGTCGTCGACGTCCGCGTCGAGCTCGTCGACGGCTCCTACCACGACGTCGACTCGAGCGAGATGGCCTTCAAGGTTGCCGGCTCGATGGCGTTCAAGTCGGCGATGGAGCGCGCCAAGCCGAAGCTCCTCGAGCCCGTAATGGCAGTCGAGGTCGTGACGCCCGAGGAGTACCTCGGCGACGTCATGGGCGACCTGAACTCGCGTCGCGGACGGGTCGAGGGCCTCGAGCCTCGCGGCAACGCGCAAGCGATTCGCGCCCGGGTCCCGCTTGCGACGATGTTCGGCTACGCGACCGACCTGCGCTCGACGACGCAGGGTCGCGCCACGTTCACCATGCAGTTCGACCGCTACGAGGAGGCGCCGCTTCCGATCGCGGGCGAGATTGTCGCCGCGGCGCGGGGCTCGTAGCAGAGGAGGAGACCGGAGGAGTAATGGCCAAGCAGAGGTTCGAGCGCACGAAGCCGCACGTGAACGTCGGGACGATCGGGCACATCGACCACGGCAAGACGACGCTGACAGCAGCGATCACCAAGGTTCTGGCTGAGCAGGGGACGAACACCGCGGTCCGCGACTTCGCCTCGATCGACAACGCCCCCGAGGAGAAGCAGCGCGGCATCACGATCAACACCTCGCACGTCGAGTACGAGACGGCTAACCGCCACTACGCGCACGTCGACTGCCCCGGGCACGCCGACTACATCAAGAACATGATCACGGGCGCCGCCCAGATGGACGGCGCGATCCTGGTCGTCTCCGCCGCGGACGGCCCGATGCCGCAGACCCGCGAGCACATCCTCCTCGCCCGCCAGGTCGAGGTGCCGGCGATGGTCGTCGCGCTCAACAAGGCGGACATGGTCGACGATCCGGAGCTCCTCGAGCTCGTCGAGATGGAAGTCCGCGAGCTCCTCTCGCGCTACGAATTCCCCGGGGACGACATCCCCGTCGTCACCGTGTCGGCCCTCAAGGCGCTCGAGGGCGACGCCGAGTGGACGCCGAAGATCCTCGAGCTGATGGAGGCGGTCGACTCCTACATTCCGGAGCCCGAGCGCGACATCGACAAGCCGTTCCTGATGCCGATCGAGGACGTCTTCACGATCACCGGTCGCGGCACCGTCGTCACCGGCCGGGTCGAGCAGGGGGTCGTGAAGGTCGGTGACGACGTCGAGATCGTCGGGATCCGCGACGAGACGCAGAAGACGGTCGTCACGGGGGTCGAGATGTTCCAGAAGCTCCTCGATCAGGGTCAGGCGGGCGACAACATCGGCGCCCTGCTCCGCGGAATCAAGCGCGAGGAGGTCGAGCGCGGTCAGGTGCTCGCGAAGCCGGCGTCGATCACGCCGCACACGCACTTCCGAGCCGAGGTCTACGTCCTCTCGAAGGACGAGGGTGGGCGGCACACGCCGTTCTTCAACGGGTACCGGCCCCAGTTCTACTTCCGAACGACGGACGTGACGGGGTCGATCAAGCTCCCCGAGGGCCAGGAGATGGTGATGCCCGGCGACAACACGAACATGGAGATCGAGCTCATCCAGCCGGTCGCCATGGACCCCGGCCTTCGTTTCGCGATCCGCGAGGGCGGTCGGACGGTCGGCGCTGGCGTCGTCACCGAGGTGATCCGCTAGAACCGGTCTCGTCCCGGTCGTACTGAGTGATGCCGCAGCAGAAGATCCGCATCCGGCTGAAGGCGTACGACCATCAGCAGCTCGACCGCTCGGCGGTGCAGATCGTCGACACGGCGCAGCGGAGCGGGGCGAGGGTCACCGGTCCCGTCCCGCTGCCGACCGAGAAGAACGTCTACACCGTCATCCGCAGCCCCTTCAAGGACAAGGACTCCCGGGAGCACTTCGAGGTCCGCACGCACAAGCGACTGATCGACATCCACCAGCCGACGCCGAAGACGGTCGACTCGCTGATGCGCCTCGACCTCCCGGCCGGCGTCGACATCGAGATCAAGCTATGAAGCGGGCTCGGGATCTGATCGTGGCGTCGCGACGATGAAGGGAATCGTCGGGAGGAAGGTCGGGATGACGCAGGTCTTCGACCAGGACACCGGTCGTCTCGAGGCCGTGACCGTGATCGAGGCTGGGCCGTGCCCCGTCGTCTCCGTGCGAACGCGGGACGTCGACGGCTACGACGCTGTCCAGCTCGGCTATGACGAGGTCCCGGAGCGGAAGCTGACGCGTCCCGAGCTCGGCCACCTGCGAAAGAACGGGACGACGCCGCACCGCCGCCTCGTCGAGATCCGGGGCGAGCACGAGCTCACGCCCGGGGAGACGGTCACGGTCGAGGCGTTCGAGCCGGGCGAGAAGGTGAAGATCTCGGGCGTTTCGATCGGGAAGGGGTTCCAGGGGACGGTCAAGCGGCACAACTTCGCGCGCGGCCCGGTGACGCACGGCTCGCACAACATCCGCAAGCCGGGCTCGATCGGGGCGTCGGCGACCCCCTCGCGCGTCTTCAAGGGGCTTCGCATGGCCGGTCATATGGGCGCCCGGAAGGTCACTCAGGTCGGGCTCACGGTCTTCGACCGCGTGCCCGAGGAGAACCTCCTGCTCGTGAAGGGCGCCGTGCCGGGCCACAAGAACGGGACCGTCGTCGTCCGCGAGGACCGGAGGCGGCGGTAGTGCCCGCTCCGAAGGCTCCAATGCTCGACGCGACGGGGAACAAGGCCGGGGACGTCGCCCTGGAGGAGAGCGTCTTCGCGGCGGAGGTGAAGCCGCACCTGATTCACGAGACGGTCCGCGCAGAACAGGCGGCCGCGCGCCGCGGAACCCACGCGACGAAGAGCCGCGGCCTCGTCTCCGGCGGTCGCTCGAAGCCGTGGCGCCAGAAGGGCACGGGCCGCGCGCGCGCCGGCACGACGCGGGCGGCGCAGTGGACCGGGGGCGGCATGGCGTTCGCCCTTGCGCCGCGCTCGTACGGCGGCAAAGTGAACCGGAAGGTGCGGAAGTCGGCGCTGCGAGCAGCGCTGACTCTTCATGCGAAGCGCGGATCGCTCGCCGTCATCTCCGACGGCGGCTTCGACGGGCCTTCCACGAAGCAGGCGGCCGCGTTTCTCCAGGCATGGGGGGCATCGGCGCCGCTGCTCGTCGTGGCGCAGCCCGACGAGGAGCGAACCGTGAAGTCGTTCCGGAACCTCGCCCGGGTGCTCGTGCTGGAGCCGTCCGAGGTCGAGGTGGCCGCCGTCGTCTGGGCGCGGTCGCTTCTCGCCACCGAGGCGGCGCTCCAGCGCGTGCAGGAGGTCGCGTTGCCGTGAACGCCCGCGACGTCCTGATCGCCCCCGTCGTCTCGGAGAAGAGCTACAGCCTGATCGAGGACAACAAGTACTCCTTCCGTGTCCACGACAAGGCACACAAGACCCAGGTTCGCCAGGCGGTCGAGGAGCTCTTCGACGTGAAGGTCGAGGGAGTGAACATCCTCAAGGTGCAGCCCAAGCCGAAGCGGCGCGGGATGTCCCGCGGTCGCAAACCCGGGTGGAAGAAGGCGGTCGTCCAGCTTCGCGCCGGCGACCGGATCGAAATCTTCGAGGGAGCCGCGGTCTAGTGCCGCTGCGGAAGCTCAAGCCCACGAGCCCGGGCCGGCGGTTCCGGACCGTCTCCGACTTCGGCGACGTGACGAAGAGGGAGCCAGAGAAGCGTCTCGTCGCCCCTGCAAAGAAGAAGGGCGGCCGAAACAACGCAGGGCGCATCACGACGCGCCACCAGGGGGGCGGCCACAAGCGCCGCTACCGGATCGTCGACTTCAAGCGGACGAAGGACGGCATACCGGCGAAGGTGGCCGCGATCGAGTATGACCCGAACCGCTCGGCTCGAATCGCGCTCCTCCACTACGCGGACGGCGCAAAGTCCTACATCCTCGCGCCAGCGCGGCTGCGCGTCGGGCAAACGGTCGAGTCGGGACCGGCGGCGGACATCCGGCCCGGGAACGCACTCCCGCTCGCATCCATCCCGACCGGCACGCTTATCCACAACATCGAGTTGAAGCCGGGCAAAGGCGGACAGATGGCGCGAAGCGCCGGCTCGGGCGTCCAGCTCGTCGCCAAGGAGGGCGGCTTCGCCACGCTTCGCCTCCCCTCCGGGGAGATGCGGCGCGTCCCCGTCGCGTGTCGAGCGACGGTCGGCCAGGTCGGGAACGTCGACCACGAGAACGTCTCTGGCGGCAAGGCGGGGCGCAGCCGCTGGCTGGGCAAGCGCCCGGCGACCCGCGGCTCCGCGATGAACCCGGTCGACCACCCCCACGGCGGCGGCGAGGGAAAGTCGAAGGGCGGCCGCCACCCGGTTACGCCGTGGGGCGTCCCTACGCTCGGCAAGCGGACGCGGCGGAAGCACAAGGAGTCGGACAAGCTGATCGTGCGCGGTCGCCGACGCGGCAAGGAACGCCGATGAAAATGCTGCGCATTTACATCGGGTCGAACTTTGACCCGTCGCTTCGCTCGGGTGGATCGAAAGGTGACTCCAAGTGAGCCGTAGCGCCAAGAAGGGCCCGTTCGTCGACGAGCGCCTGATGGCTCGGGTCGAAGCCATGAACGCGTCGGGTGAGAAACGTCCCGTGCGCACGTGGTCGCGCACCTCGACCGTCTTCCCCCAGATGGTCGGGCACACGATCGCCGTGCACGATGGGCGAAAGCACGTCCCCGTCTTCGTGACGGAGTCCATGGTCGGCCACAAGCTCGGCGAGTTCGCGCCGACGCGGACGTTTCGCGGGCACGCGGGCGACCGGCAGGCCCAGGTCAGGAAGCGGTAGCAACGCCGATGGCCACCCTGGACACGTCGAGGACCGAGGTGCGCGCGGAGGCGCGGTACGTTCGTGCGGCGCCTCGCAAGGCGCAGCTCGTGACGGAGCAGATCCGCGGGCGAACCGTGCCCGAGGCACGCACGATCCTCGCCTTCATGACGCGGGATGCCGCTCGCGACGTCGAGCAGGTGCTGAACTCGGCCGTCGCCAACGCGGAGGCGAACCACGGGCTCGTCGGCGACGATCTCGTCGTTTCGGCCGCGTACGCCGGGGACGGCCCGACGCTGAAGCGCTGGCGCGCTCGCGCGCGCGGGCGCGTGGCGCGGATCAGGAGACGCACGTGCCACATCACGATCCGGCTCGCGCAGCCGGACGGCGCCGAGCTGCCCGCCGCGCGCGCCCCCGTCGCCGCGACCGTCGCGCCCGAGGCTGCGCCGGGCGAGGAGAAGCCTAGGAGGGAGGCTCCGTCCCCCTCCACCACCCCCCGTAGCAGGGGACAGAAGCCCGAGGTGGCGGAGACGACCGAGCCCGTCGAGGAGGCGGAAGACAAGCCCAAGACGCGCCCCAAGCGAGCGGAGAAGCCGAAGGCGGAGACCGAAGCGGGCGAGAAGCCGAAGCGGACGCGGCGCCGGCGAAAGACCGAGGAAGAGGAGAGCTAATGGGCCAGAAGGTTCACCCGGGCGGACTTCGGGTCGGGATCATCCAACCGTGGAAGTCAAACTGGTTCACGGGCGCGAAGGAGTTCCCGTCGTACCTGATCGAGGACGTGAAGATCCGCGACCACATCAACGGGAAGCTCGGACACGCGGGCCTGTCCGAGATCCTGATTCGGAAGGACAAACAGCGGATCACGATCGACATCTTCACGGCGCGCCCCGGCATCGTGATCGGGAAGTCGGGCGCCGAGGTCGACGCGCTGCGCCGCGAGATCCACGCGATGACGCACAAGAACGTCCACATCAACATCAACGAGATCAAGCGGCCGGAGCTCGACGCGAAGCTTGTCGCGCAGTCGATCGCCGAGCAACTCGAGAACCGCGTCAGCTTCCGCCGGGCGATGAAGCGCTCCCTCGCATCGGCGATGCGCTCCGGCGCGCAGGGGGTCAAGATCGAGTGCGCCGGCCGTCTCGGGGGCGCCGAGATGTCGCGGTCGGAGAGCTATTCCGAGGGGCGCGTTCCCCTACACACGCTCCGGGCCGACATCGACTACGGCTTTGCAGAGGCCAAGACGACGTTCGGCCGCATCGGTGTCAAGGTCTGGATCAACAAAGGCGAGATCATGCCCGAGGGGTACGGTGACGGAGCACGCGACGGCGAGGGCGGCACGCGGCGACGCGCCAGCCTCGAGGGGCTGAGCGCGGGGCGCGAGTCCGGCCGTCGCGCCCCCGACCGCGAAGGACTCGGGCC
>JALZGN010000076.1 GCA_030861005.1 Actinomycetota bacterium | reverse complement strand
AAGCTGGACGTCTCGCCGACGTGCAGCTGCCGCGAAGGCGGCGAACGCGACTATCAACGCCGCGCCCTGACCGGCGACAAGCAGGAGGCGGTCGCGCGCCACTTCGCCCCGGTCCGCGAGCTCGTCGAGGAACGCGAACGGTGCCTCCGTCTCGAGGAGGGGGCCCGTGCGCTCGAGCTCGACGAGCGCGACGCGGAGCCGCTCGCTGAGCGAGCGGAGCGCCGAGCCTCGCACGGCGGCCGGGTCGAGCGCGGCTGTTGTGACGACGCTCGTGCCGGTTTCCTTCGCGAACTGCGCCAGCGGTACGTCGAGGTTGCGGACGAGTAACGCTTGATCAGTGAGCTCGGGCGTCTGCGTCAGCGCGTCCGATTGGAGCGGAAGGGCCTGAGGACGCACAGACCCGTGCCCGACGATGCGGACGAAGACGTTGTGGCCGAGAGCGATGGTCTCGCCCCGACGGAATGCTCCGGCGAGCGCGAGCGCCTCGCAAGTCCGCGCCCTGCACGCGTCGGGCAGGCGGCCGGCGGTGACATCGATATCGCGCTCGGGTTCCTCGACGGCGACGAGCCGGATCCCCTCGGGGCCGACGCTGTGCAAGAGCGACGCCCGCCGCGGAGGCTCGGTGACGTCGGCGAGATCCCGAAAGACCGCAGCGACCTCGCCCCGCCGCCCGTCAGGCTCGGCCGGCTGCAGGTGGTAGACGACCTGGACCGAGCGCTCGTCCGAGGTGACCTCAGTCAGACGCAAGCGGACGTTTTGCTCCTGCGACAGCGCCGCGGCGACGCTGCTCCATCCGACGAGGCCGGCTGCAGCACCGAGGGCTAGGGCCACTACGCCGGCGGTGAGGAGCCGCGTTCGGATCCGGCGGACGGCGAAAAGGAGAGGAACGATGAGGAAGGCGACACGTCTCATGGTCGCTCGCAACTTCGATCTTACGATCGCGAAGCGCAACTCTCCGGCGCGCTCGACCGCAAGCGGCGCAGCTACGGCGCCGGTGCTGCCTTTCTCCTCGCTCCGGCGGGGAAGGGAACCTTCGTCCGCCTTCGTATTCGGGCGAGCGGACCTGTGCAGCAGCGTCGATTCGGCGAGCATTTTTCGCAGCTATTCCTACGGAAGTTCTTGCCGGATACCGCACTCGTCGGAATTGCGCCCCGTACACCTCGCCGACTCGGTGGTCTTAGTCGGTGGTCGCGCGAACCACCGCTCGAGCCCTCCTCACGTTGGGCGCGAATCGGCAACCGGCCGCGACCCACGGAAACGGTTTGGCTTGCTTTCGGCCTTCCGGAGCCGGACGTAAAGGCGATCCAGCGGAGGCGTTTGACCTCGGAGTGACCGGGAAGGCCCGAGAGTGATGAACCACGCCGAAGACGAGCTGAGAAAGTCATCTCCCGACGCTGAGGAGTACGAGGTAGCGGTCATCGGAGGCGGCCAAGCGGGGCTCGCGATGGGCTACTTCTTGAAGCGGCAGGGCCGCCGGTACGTCATCCTCGAGCGCGGCGCTTCTCTCGCGAGCGCCTGGCGGGAACGCTGGGAGTCTCTGACACTCTTCACGCCGCGCCGCTACAGCGCGCTCCCGGGCCTGCCGTTTCCCGGCGATCCCGACGGCTACCCGAAGCGCGATGAGGTGATCGCCTACCTGGAGCGCTACGCCGAGACGTTCGAGCTTCCAATCCAGCCAAGCAGCGAAGTGAAGAGGCTCACGTCAGAGGACGGTCGCTTCCGCCTCGAGCTCGACGACGGAACGATGACGGCCGACCAGGTCGTCGTCGCGACAGGCCCCTTCCAGAGGCCGTACGTCCCCCCGCTCGCCACGGGCCTTGCGCCCGAGGTCTTCCAGACCCACAGCACCGGGTACCGCCGGCCCCAGGACGTGCCCCCAGGAACCGTACTCGTCGTCGGTGGCGGAAACACGGGCTTCCAGATCGCCAAGGAGCTCTCAGCCACGCACCGGGTCGTGCTCGGGGTTGGGTCTCGCCAGACGCCGCTGCCCCAGCGTCTGCTCGGCCGCGACCTCTTCTGGTGGCTGACGAAGTCGCGTGTGCTCGCGACTACCGTGGAGTCGCGCCTCGGAACTCGCCTTCAGTATCGCGAGACGCTGATCGGCTCGAGCCCGCGCGAGCTTCGCAACCGGTACGGCGTCGATGTCAAGCCGCGCGCCGTCGACACGAGCGGCCGCACCGTCCGATTCGAGGACGGGAGCGAGCTGGAAGTCGATGCGGTCATCTGGGCGACCGGCTACCGGCCTGACTACTCCTGGATCTACCTGCCGATCTTCGACGAGACCGGCCGCCTGCGTCACCGCCGCGGGGTGACCGATGTGGCCGGCCTCTACTTCCTGGGCCTCACCTGGCAGTACACGCGCGGCTCGGCGCTGATCGGCTGGGTTGAAGACGACGCGCAGTTCATCGCGGAGCAGATCGCAGCCTTCGCCGAATCGAAGTCGCCGGAGACTGGGCGCACGCCCGTCGGCGCCGCAGCGTCCGCTCACGTTGGCCGAGACGGAAGGAGCTAGCCATGCACGACCCAAGCTCGCAGAGCCACGGACAGATTGCCGAACTGCCAGGCGAGACCGAGGGGTTGCCGGAAGCAGGAAAGACGAAACTGATCGAGCTCGCCGACGGCGACGAGTTCGAGCTCGAGATCGCGCCCGTCAAGAAGCGCATCGGTGACGTCACCGTTCGCATGCTCGCCTACAACGGCTCGATCCCGGGACCAGCAATGAAGGTTCCCCAGGGCGCGACGATCACGGTTCACGTCACCAACCGCGGCGACATCGACGCAACAGTCCATTGGCATGGACTGCGGCTCGAGAATCGCTACGACGGCACGCACGACACCCAGGCGCCGATCCCGGTTGGCGAGACCTTCACGTACCACGTTCGCGTGCCTGATCCGGGCGCTTTCTGGTACCACCCGCACATTCGCGAGGACTACGGCCAGGAGATGGGCCTGTACGGGAACATCCTCACGACGCCGAGCGAGCCTGACTACTGGCCGCCGGCCAATCGCGAGTTGCTTCTCACGCTCGACGACATCCTGATCGAGGACGGCCGGATCGCCGCGTTCCGAGAGTCAGAGACGACGCACGTGGCGATGGGCCGGTTCGGCAACGTGATGCTCGTCGGAGGGGAGCCCGACCTTGCTCTCCAGGCGATGCGCGGCGAGGTCGTCCGCTTCTACTTCACCAACACAGCCAACACGCGGGTCTTCAACGTCGCGTTGCCGGGCGCACAGATGAAGCTGGTCGGCGCCGACGCCGGCCATTACGAGCACGAGCAGCTCGTCGACGAGGTCCTGCTCGCGCCGTCGGAGCGCGTCGTCGTCGATGTGCTCTTTCCGCGCGGCGGCGAGCTCGAGCTCGAGCACCGAACGCCCGCGCGCACCTATCGGCTCGCGCGGATCACCGTCGGCGATGAGACGCCGGAGGAGTCGTTCGCGGAAGAGTTCCCGCGCCTGCGCACCAATACGGACATGGCCGGGCTACGCGAGCGCTTCGAGCCGTTCCTCAAGGCACCGCCCGACAAGACGCTCTCGTTCGTCGCCGAGATGGATATGGGCGTGCCGGAAGGCGTGCCGGTCGTTTACGTCTGCCCGATGCACCCCGAGGTGGTGCGCGAGGAGGCCGGGAGCTGCCCGAACTGCGGCATGAAGCTGCTCCCGCAGGCGGCCGGAGAGACGACCTATGTCTGCCCGATGCACCCGGAGGTTGCAAGCGAGAAGCCTGACCGCTGCCCAAAGTGCGGCATGAAGCTCGTACCGGAAAACCTGGTGGCGGTCGGCGGGCACAGTCACGAACACCATGACGGACACGGCCACCACGGTGATGAGCACGAGGACGAGCATGGCCACGGGCATGAGAGCAATGTCCATGCAGAGCAGCACGGCGGACAGGGCCACGCGGCGCACGAGCAGCACGGGCACGGGCATCACGACGAGCACGGCCATCAGGGCGACGAGGCGCAGCACGCCCGTGACGCGGCGCAGGGAATCGAGTGGGAAGACGACATGGTCGACGTCAACCGGATGACGACGCCGGCGAACATGAGGTGGAAGCTCGTCGACCGCGAGACCGGCGCCGAGAATGCGCAGATCGACTGGAAGTTCCGGGTCGGCGACCAGGTCAAGCTGCGCCTCGTGAACGAGATGGACTCAGATCATCCGATGCCGCACCCGTTCCACGTCCACGGGGCGGGCCGGTTCGTGATCCTCGCCCGCGACGGCGTCGTGGAACCGAACCTCGTCTGGAAGGACACTGTGCTCGTCCGCACCGGCGAGACGGTCGAGATCCTGCTCGACGTGACGAACCCGGGTCGCTGGATGGCACACTGCCACATCGCGGAGCACCACGAGAGCGGGATGATGTTCAGCTTCGACGTCGCGCCGGCGTGACGGACTCCGGAGCCACCGTCGTCTTTGCCCGACATCGCCGCCGTGATTGACCCGCGCCACTCCGTCTCGGCGACCGGTGAGCAAGCGACCAAGTTGAACGTCCAGCCTCCGTCGTCTGCCTGACTCGAGCCGAGGTGGTCGAGGTGGGCCTCGATCGTCCCCTCGTCGACAGTGACGGGCGATCGAGTCGGGGTTCGGCGCGGGTGGCTAAGACGACCGCCGAGGCGGACTGGAGCGCGTCCAGCCGCGTTTCCAGGCGGCGTCGAGGTCGGCGCCCCGGCGGGTAGCTGTCGTTGAGCTCGAGGATGGTCATGCGTGGGTCGATCGCGTTCGCTCGCCCGGTTCCTGCCGCTCCCCCGCTCAATTCACGTCCGGCCCCGTGAAGCCGTAGGCTACGCCGCACGATGGCTACGGAGCCGACCAGCGGAGCATCGATCGTCTCTGGCGGTCCGCCGCGTTCGCGGTGGAGTGCGGGCCGTATCGTGCTCGTCGTCCTCGGAAGCCTCGCGGCACTCCTCGGCGCCGGGCTCCTCGCGGTAGGTGGTGGCCTGCTCTGGGCGGATCAGACGCAGCGCGACGACGACGGCTACTTGAGCACCCCCACCGAGCGGTTCGACGTGAGCTCGTATGCCATCGTCTCCGAGCCGATCGATCTGGTCGAGGCGGACACGGAGGGAGTCGACTGGCTGCTCTCGGACGACGTCCTCGGTGATGTCCGCCTGCGAGCGGCCGACGGCGACCTGTTTCTCGGCATCGCGCCGACGAGCAAGGTCGAGGCCTACTTGAGCGGCGTCGAGCACCACAAGCTCACGGATGTCGAGTACGACCCGTTCCGGGCGCGCTACGAACCGGTGGCGGGGGATGCGCCCACGGCTCCGCCGGGGGAGCAGGACTTTTGGGCCGCGAGGGCCTCCGGATCGGGCGAGCAGACGCTGAGGTGGGACCCGGAGAGCGGGAACTGGTCGCTCGTGGTCATGAACGCTGATGCCTCGCCCGGAATCGCGGCCGACCTGAGCGTCGGCGCCGAGGCGAACTTCCTGATCTGGCTGGCGATCGGGCTGCTCGTGGCGGGCGGCGTCTTCTTGCTCGGCGGCGCCGGCCTGATCTTCCTCGGCGCTCGCCCGGCAGGAGCCCCCGCGACCGCGGTGGCCGCGCCCGGAGCAGTGGCGGCAGAGGCGGCGGCCACACCCGCGGGGGCAGCACCCGTCGCGACCGCGGTCGCATCGACCGTCTACCCCGTGGGCGTGACCGGAGAGCTTCAGCCCGATGTCAGCCGCTGGCTCTGGCTCGTCAAGTGGCTGCTCGCGATCCCGCACTACATCGTGCTCGCGCTCCTCTGGATCGCTTTCTCGATCCTCACGCTCGTGGCCGCGGTCGCCATCCTCTTCACGGAGCGCTTCCCGCGCGGGATCTTCGACTTCAACGTCGGCGTCCTGCGCTGGACCTGGCGCGTCTGGTTCTACTCGTACTGGGCTAACGGGACGGATCGCTACCCGCCGTTCACGCTGGGCGAGGCGCCCGACTATCCGGCCCGACTCGAGGTGGCGTATCCGGAGCAACTGAACCGCTGGCTCCCGCTTGTGAAGTGGCTGCTCGCCATTCCGCAGCTGATCCTCGTCGGCCTCTTCGTGGGCGGGTGGGGCTGGGGCGTCGGGAAGGACTGGGGCGACTGGGGCTTCGCGGGCCTGGTCGGGATTCTCGTACTCATCGCCTGCGTGATCCTGCTCTTCACGGGCCGTTACCCGCCCACGCTCTTCGACTTCGCGCTAGGCCTCGATCGCTGGGCTCTCCGCGTCGGTGGGTACGTCGGCCTCATGACCGACCGGTATCCGCCCTTCCGGCTCGACATGGGCTCGCACGAGCCCGAGCCGACCGCGGAGCCTCATCACGCAGCGTCAGTCGGCGGGGAGCCGTAACGCGGATGGCGTGGCCGATCTTCACTTGCGTGAGCGCCACCGGCACCGTCAATCGGAACGATCCCTGCGGGTAGACGTTCGTCTCGAGCCCGTTCTCTTGGAGCATGACGTCGCGCTGGTGCTCGTGGCTGCGGACCTTGGTCACGTCGGCGCTGACCTCGGCGGCGACCAGGCGGGCGTCCTCGATATCGAGACTGCCGTGGACGGCTGACGTCCGTCCGACGGCGTCTTTCGGCGCCGGGACGATGCCGAGAATCTCGCGAACCCGGTAACCGACGAAGCCGGCGCCGCTGATGACCTGCCAGTGGCCATTGATCTCGTCGGCGGAGAAGCTGGCGGCGCTCGCTCCCTTCGGGGCGTCGCCGAGGGCGGCGGGCGGGGGTGCGTCCGAGGTGCGAATCGCGAAGTAGGCGTACCCCGCCCAAACGCGAGTGGGAGGACGCTGAGGCCGATGATCGCGAAGCGAACTCGGCGGCTGAGGCGGGAGCAGCGGAACACAGGGGCCTCCTTGGTCCGCCATCTCCCGCCTTCGGCCCGAGCTAGTCAAATCGCTGGCGATCCGGCCGTGCGAAAGTACTACTTCGCGCGAGACGAACTGCGATTATCCAGGCATGGACGATGGCAATGCCAAAGGGTCGAAGCCAGCGCTCGTCGTCGTGGATGTCCAGCGCGCCTTCGACGCGCCGGAGTGGGGGCGGCGAAACAACCCAGCGGCCGAGGCCCGGATCGCCGAGCTTCTCGAAGCTTGGCGGGCGGCGGCGGCGCCGATCTATCACATCCGCCACACGAGCAATGGCCCCGACGGCCTCTTTCAAGCCGGGAGCGAAGCGCATGACTTCAAGCCCGAGGCCGCTCCACGCAGCACCGAGCCAGTTATCGAGAAGCGAGTCCACAGCGCCTTCATCGGCACCGATCTAGAGCGCCGGCTGCGTGAGGCTGGGGCGACGGGAATCGTCGTCGCCGGTCTGACCACCGACCATTGCTGCTCGACGACGGTGCGCATGGCGAGCGACCTCGGCTTCGAGACGACGATCGTCTCCGATGCGACGGCGACCTATGACCGCAGCGCCGGTCCAGGCGCGACACTGCCCGCAGAGCTAATCCACGAGACGGCGCTCGCGAGCCTGAGGGACGAGTTTGCGGACGTGTTGCCGACGGTCGAGGCCATCGAGTTGTTGCGCTAACGAGTAGGTCGACCCGAGGTCCGGACGCCGCGAGCTACGGTCGTTTCGGTGAACACGATCGCCTTGTCGCTAGACGACGCGCGCCGTCTCGCCGTCACAGCGCAACTGCTCGCAGCCCCGCGACCTCGCTCTCTCGCTGACGTCTTGCGCCACCTTGGCCAGATTCAGATCGATCCCACGCGGGCCGTTGAGCGGACAGAGCGACTCGTCTTTTGGAGCCGCCTCGGTACGTACGACATCGCGGCTCTCGATCGGGCGCTCTTTGAAGAGCGCGAGTTCTTCGAGTACTGGGTTCACATCTTGCCTCGCCATGACTTCATGCTCCATCGGGAGACGATGTTGCGCTACCCGCGTGGAGAGTCGGCGCGCTCGCGCTACATGCGGGAGTGGCTGCAGGCCAACGCCAAGTTTCGCCGGTACGTCCTCGACAGCCTGCGGCGGTCGGCGCCTTTGCGCTCGCGTGATCTCGAAGACCGTGCGACTTTGCCTTGGCGCAGCGGCGGGTGGAACGACGGCAAGAACCTGGGGCGAATGCTGGACGCGCTTTGGTTTGCCGGCGAGATTGCGACCGTCGGTCGCGAGGGCACCGAGCGCCTTTGGGACCTCGCCGAACGCGTCTACCCGGTCGACGAGCCCCGTCTTCCGGAGCGCGACGTCGCCGGCCGCATCCTCCATCGCCAACTCGCCAATCGGGGCGTGGCGCGGCTGATCGACTTCGGCTTCGCCTTCGACGGTCGTCCGCCAGCCTACGATGAGGCGCTTGCCGACCTACTCGAGGCCGGTCTGGCCGCGCCGGCTACGGTCGAAGGCCGTCCAGGAAGGTGGTACGTCGACCCTCATGTCCTCGAGGCGAGGTTCCGGCCGCGGACCACGCTTCTGTCGCCGTTCGATCTTCTTGTCGCGAACCGCAAGCGGACGGAGGAGCTGTTCGACTTCCGCTACCGCCTCGAGATCTACCTCCCTCGCGAGAAGCGGCAGTTCGGCTACTACGTGCTGCCGATCTTGCACGGCCACACCCTCATCGGACGGATCGATCCCCTCTACGACCGCGAGTCGCGCCGGCTGCTCATCAACGCCGTCCATGCTGAGGTCGGCGCGCCCGACGACGCCGGCGAGGCCGTCGGGGAGGCGATCGCCGAGCTCGGCGCCTGGCTCGGGGCCGAGGAGATCCGCTTCGCCGAGGTGCTGCCGCGAGCGTGGCGGCAGGCCCTCGAGGCTCGCCAGCGGGCGCCTCTGGCAGATGTCGGGAGGGCGGAGGTGCGTGCGAGCCGGCGGTTAACGGCCAAGGTCGGCGAGAGCCCTGATAGCCGCCTCGATGTAACGGCTCCTGGAGTCGACAAGTGGTGAGAACCGCAGCTTGTCTTCGCGGAGAGCGACGATGCCCCGCCCCTCTCAGTCCTCGTGTTTCGCCTGGGGTCCGCGTGCGTCACGAAGACCGCGCCGATGAAGTCGCCATCTCGCTCGCTCCTTTCTGACGCGCGGTTGCCGCCAAGCCATGGACGGAACCTCGCAGGCGCAATCGCTCAGGTGCATTGCGCAACGACGCGGATGAAAGGAGGCGTCTCTGCGAGGGTACTCCCTCGGCGTAAAGACCGCGGCTTTCGGGCGGATGATCGTCCGAGTCTTAGACGGCGTGTGAGGTACTACCGGAGCCGCAGGAGCCTCGCGCGCGACACTCGGTGAGCCGACGCTGAACGGATAGAGTGAACCGTGGCGGCTCGTCGAGCGAGGAGGTGGCAGCACATGAACGGAGTCGAGAAGGCGATCCTTGCCGGCGGCTGTTTTTGGGGCATGCAGGATCTCATCCGCAAACGACCGGGCGTCCTCTCGACGAGGGTGGGCTACACCGGCGGCGACGTCGCAAACGCGACCTACCGCAACCACGGCACGCACGCCGAGGCGATCGAGATCGTCTTCGACCCCGAGCAGACCTCCTATCGAGACCTGCTCGAGTTCTTCTTCCAGATCCACGATCCGACGACGCTGAACCGCCAGGGCAACGACGTCGGCCCGAGCTATCGCTCGGCGATCTTCTATCTCGACGAGGAGCAGCGCCGCGTCGCCGAGGACACGATCGCCGACGTGGAAGCGTCGGGGCTCTGGCCCGGGAAGGTCGTGACCGAGCTAACGCCGGCCGGGCCCTTCTGGGAAGCTGAGCCCGAGCATCAGGACTATCTCGAGCGGTACCCGAACGGGTACACGTGTCACTTTCCACGCCCGGACTGGGTTCTGCCGCGTCGAACAGAAGCGGCCGCGGGCTCGGCAAGAACCATCCTGCACGGCTGAGCTTCTGCTCGGCGTCGTCGTCGTCGTTCCCTGCAGGGAGGAATCCGCGTTCAGTGCGGCTACGCCGGCCGGTTGCGACACACCGAGGACCTGATCCGTGCGCTCAACGATCCTGCTGACCCCGGCACGATGAGTCGGCTTCCTGGTTGCCTCCGAGCAGCGGGCTGCTACCCGGGCATCCGCATCTAGAAGCTCATCCGTGTGGCCAGGCGTGGAGGACGGCGCCGATCCAGCGCCAACGCGAACGGCTTCCTCGAGACGGTGCTCAACCTCACGTCCTAGCGATCGCTCCCACTGGAGGTTCTGCGCGCGATCCCTGCCGAGTCGGCGCTCGTGCTCGAGCGCACGGCGACGCAGTCGACACGCTGGGTGACCGCCGCACGACCTACACCGGGGGCTCGGCCCGCTTGCCGTCCGCCAGGCGCTCCTCCGCGCTGCGGCGGATCTGTGCGTCGAGTCCCGGCCGGTTCGCGAGGAGCTCCTCGAGCGGCCGCTTCGCCAGCACCATCAGCTCGGTCTCCTCGGCCGCTACGGCGCGCTTGGAATGCGTCTGCTCGCGGAGAAGGGACTGCTCGCCGAAGAACCCGCCGGGCCCGATTCGGGCGATCTCGACCTCCCGCCCCTCGTCGACGTCGAGGATGCGGATGCTGCCCGAGAGGACGACGAAGAGCGCCGCCGACTCGGCGCCCTTGTCGAAGACGGTGCTCCCGGTGCGCCAGGAGAAGTTGCACGTCGCGCCGACGAGGTCGAGCAGGGCGCGGTCGTCCAGGTCCGTGAAGAGGGAAACGCGCCGGAGCGCGGCGACGAGGCTGTGCGAGATCCGATCGGCCACGGCGCCGGCGCATATCGTAGGGCCGATGAACGCCCCGACGACGCCCCTTCGCGTCGCCCAGTTGAGCGACATCCACTGCGGCGAGTCGAGCTTTGACCCCGACGTCATGGACGGGATCGTCGCGCGGGTGAACGAGATGCAGCCGGATCTCGTCCTCGTCGTCGGCGACCTCACGGCGAAGGGCTACGTCTGGGAGTACGAGGAGGCCGCGGAGTGGCTCGCGAAGCTCGAGTCCCCGATGCTCGTCGTGCCCGGCAACCACGACTATCGCAACGTCGGCTACATCCACTTCCAGCACTTCTTCGGGGACGCCTTCCGCCGCTATCGGAAGGCCTTCGACCCGCTCCGCGCCGAGCGGCTGCGGGCGACGGGCGTGACTGCGGTCGGCGTGGACTCAGCGGAGCCGGACGTCAACGAGGGGAATGTCGGCCTCGAGCACTACGGCTGGATCCGCGAGCAGTTCGACGAGCCGGACGACGTGAAGGTCTTCGCCATCCACCACCACCTTGTCTCGATCCCAGGCACCGGTCGCGAGCGGAACATCATCACCGACGCGGGCGACGTGCTGGCGGAGCTCACGCGGCTCGACGTCGACGTGATCGTCTCGGGCCACAAGCACGTCCCCTTCTTCTGGAACGTGAACGGCGTCCTCCTCTCGTACTCGGGCACGGCGTCGACGAAGCGTGTGCGCGGTCTCACTCCGCCGTCGTGGAACGAGATCGTCGTCGACTCCTCGACCATCAAGGTCTACCTGCACTACCGCGACGGGCGCCGCGAGCTCGCCGTCCTCTTCAGCCGGAAGACGCGCGCGCTCACGCAGGAGGTCTTCTACGTGACGGACGACTTCCTCGCCTCGAACCGCCTCCTGCCCGCCTGAAGGCCCCCGCCGCACTCGCCGCTCGTATCCTCGGGCTGCGTCGTGATGCCGGTGATGTGCTCGCCGCCGGGGTCCTCCAGATCTGCTCTGGCTCGTGGGCAGCCGCGTAGAAGAGTCTCTTCGGTCTCTTCTCGTTGCCGCCCTGCCCGTTCTCCGGTAGGCGAGGAGACCGCGTTCGGAGCGATCTTCGCGACCTCGTTTCGAGGCTCGGCGGGCGGAGGGTGTTCGTGAAGACGGCGGTCGTCTACGTGTTGACACCGCCACCGACGAGAAGGTGGAACGTGCCTTGACGACGTTCGAGCGGCCGATCGGGTACGGTGCTCTGACTGGCCCCGCGTCCAGATCTCTGGCCGGAAGCTTGCAACCACCGACGCGCCGGCGCGCGCGAGGCGAGGGTGCTTCCGGCGAACAGGGTTCGCCTGTGGGGCCAGCGCTCTGCCGGAGTAGACGGTCGGCCGTCTCAGGCGATCGCGCGCGACACCGTAGGAGAGACCACGAAACGCGTCTTTGATTCCGTGCAGAGCCGCGAAGCGCGTATCGCG
>JALZGN010000003.1 GCA_030861005.1 Actinomycetota bacterium | reverse complement strand
GCTCCTGGGGGAGCTCCGCCTCGCTCTTTCTCTAGCGCTTCACGAGCTCCGCTCGCGCAACCAGGCGCATGAGCGAAAGCGGGCGAAGCCGACCGTGGTTGAGCGTCAGCTCGACGCCGTAGCCCCGCTCGCAGAACGCAGCCGTTTGCTTGCCGCGCGCGGCGAGGTAGAAGACGCGCCTGCCGGCGATCGTCGCGTGCCTGCCGCCTCCGTATACCGTCCGGCACGGCGCGAGGAGCCGAACCTGCTGCCAACGCGCCCAGCGACCGTTGTCGCGTATCGCCTCGATCCATGTGCGTCCGGGTGCGGTGAAGTAGATCCTGAAGACGCCGAGCGACCGCTTCCCCTCGCTCCTCTCGAGCTCGACGCGTTCCCAGTGGCTGTAGCGGTACCCCGGTGGAAGCGATCGCGGGAAGTAGAAGCGGTGCGTGTACGGGAAGCGAGCGACGATCGCGCGCTCCACCGGCTGGGGAACCGGCTCTTCGGCGTGGGCGTCGGGCGGTATAGCGCCGCCGATCGCGGCCGCGAACAAGGTCAGCGTCGCGCATGCCAGGCGAAGGGGATCCATCGTCGCCAGACTACGCGCCGCCCGCTCGCCGCGTTCGCGTATACGACAGGCGCTATGGTCGGGCGAGGTCACGAACAAGTCGGATGTTCCAGATCGGCAGCACGCTCCGCGAGTCGCGGACCCGGCAAGGGCTCGGGCTGGACGAGGCCGAGCGCGCGACCCGGATTCGCGCGAGGTACCTCGCGGCGCTCGAGGAGGAGCGGTTCGACCAGCTTCCGGCGGAGGCCTACGCGAAGGCGTTCCTCCGTACGTACGCTGACTTCCTCGGGCTGGACGGCGGGCTCTACGTCGCGGAGCTCACCTCCCGGTTGGAGGCGAGCGAGCCGCGACCTCCTCCGCCGATCGACCCGGGCATACGCCTCCCCCGCCCCGGGCTACGCGCGGCCGCGCGGCTTGGCGCCGGCGCCGCCTTCGTCGCCGCCGCCGTCCTCGCCTGGCGATTCGGCAGCACCGTCAACGAGGGAGGAGCGCCATCCTCTCCGGGCCCGCCCGCCGCAACCACGATGACGACCGCCCCGACGGCCGCCCGGCCGAAGCGCCAGGGGAAACGGGGGCGGGCCCACCTAGTCCTCACGGCCGCGCGGGGTGAGTGCTGGCTGTCCATCCGAGCGGGGTCGGGCGAGGGACGGGTCCTCTACGAGGGCTTGCTCCGAGAGGGGAGATCGCTTCGTTTCGCGGGCAAGCGTCTCTGGGTTCGGATGGGCGCGCCTTGGAACTTGGAGGCGAGACTGAACGGGGAGGCGGCAGCGACGTTGCCCGCCGACACGGGCAACATCGTCGTCACGCGAGCGGGCATTCGCCCTGCATAAACCCGGCACGAGCGGCGCCTTCGACGCGCTCGGTCGCTCTCGATCTCGGCCACAGAACGAAGCGACCCCTACGAGACCTCGAAGGCGACGAGCCGCCTCCGCTGCGCGCGCGCGAGCCATTCCGGGGTGCGGCGCGCGACGACGTCTCGCAGCGCGCAGCCAAGGCGGCTTTCGGCCTGCGCGAGGCGCCCGAAGCGCCACGACTGCCGCACGATTGGGGCAACGCGCCTCCTCCGGAGACGCTCGTAGCGGCGGAGCGCGGCCGGGACGGGCCGCCCGGCGCCCAGGCAGATCGCCAGAACAACCGCATCCTCGATTGCGAGGGCGGCCCCTTGCCCGAGGTTCGGCGTCACGGGATGGGCCGCGTCACCGAGAAGCGTTACGCGGCCGCGGCCCCAGTGCCCGCTCGGCTTGCGGTCGTAGATCCCCGTGCCGAGGATCGCTTCCTCCGGCGTCGCCTCGGTGAGCGCGGGAATCGGGTCGTGCCAGTCGCGGAGACGTTCGCGTAACGCCGCCGCGTCGGCCGGGAAGAGATCCCTGGTGCGCTCGGGCGAGTTCGCGGAGACGAACCAGTAGACGCGACCCTCGCCGATCGGAACGATGCCGACTCGCAGCCCCGCGCCCCACGACTCGGACATCGTTCCGCCAACGTCGAGGTCGGCAACAGCACGCCATCCGACGTAGCCGGCATACCGCGGTTCCTCGAGACCGAAGAGCCCGGCGCGCACCACGGAATCGATGCCGTCCGCGCCGACGAGGAAATCACCTCGCTCCTTGCTCCCGTCCGCGAAACGGGCGACGACGCCGTAACCCTCGTCTCCGACGCCGACGCAGCGCTTCCCGAGCGCGAGCGCCCCCCGATCGAGCGCGTCGACGAGGACGCTCTGGAGAGCGGCGCGATGGATGCCGACGAGCTCGAGCTCGGGCTCGTCGGGGACGAACTCGACGAGGACCTCGCCGCGCCACGTCCGGATTTGGACACGGGACGCCAAGGCTCCTCGCGCGCGCACCCCCCCGGCGAGGGCCAACGCGCCGAGCGCAGTGAACGCATTCCGAGAAAGGGCAAGTCCGGCGCCGATCTCCTCGAGCTTCGCCGCCTGCTCGAAGACGACGGCCTCGACGCCCGCCTGCCGGAGCGCTATTCCGGCGGAGAGCCCCCCGATGCCCGCGCCGATGACGAGCGCCCGCACCCGGAGTCGATTCCAGCAGACGGCAGCGGTCTGTCAAGCCGGCCGACGCCGCGTGCCTCCGCATCACGGAAACGAAAACAGCGGCTCGCCGAGCTGCTCGCGGTCGACCTCGATCCCGAGCCCGTCGCCCTTCGGGGGAGAGCCGAACCCGTTGTCGGACCGCGGCCGGTAACCGGCTACGTGCTCGCGCGTCCAGTCGTTCATGAACGAGACGGTGAAGAGCGTGCGTTCGGCAGTGCTGGCGGCGAGGTGCGACACGGCGGCGGTCGTTACGTCGCCACCCCACGTGTCCTCGATCGTCACCCGAAGACCGAGCGCGTGGGCGAGGTCGCGCAAAAGGCGCGCCTGCGTTAGCCCGCCGACCTTGCTGATCTTCAGGTTGAAGGCCTCGAATGATTTCGCCTCGTAGGCGCGAAGCAGGGAGGGAACGTCGTCGATCACCTCGTCCAGCACCATCGGGAGCGTCGTCCTCGAGCGCACGATGAGGCACTCCTCGAGCGTCGCGCACGGCTGCTCGAGGAAGACGCGCTCGAGCGGCTCGAGGAGACGGGCGGCCACCACGGCGTCTTGCAACGGCCACCCGCCGTTCGCGTCGATGACGATCACGTCCCCGGGGCCGGTGGCCGCCACGGCGGCACGCGCGCGCTCCGCGTCCTCGTGGGGATCGGCGCCCGCCTTCAGCTGGAAGCGGTGGATCCCCTCGGCGCCGCGCTCGCGGACGAACGCGGCCATTTCGTCGGGCGGGCCGAGTGGAACCGCCACGTAGAGCGGGAACCGGTCGGTTCGCCTCCCGCCGAGGAGGGTCGCGACGGGACGTCGCACGAGGCGCCCGAGCGCGTCCAGGCACGCGACGTCAATCGCGCTCTTCGCATACGCGTGGCCGCGGAGGCCGTCGTCCAGGGCATCGCCGATGCGGCCGAGATCGCCCACGTCGAGGCCGAGCACCAACGGGGCGAGCTCGCGGAGGGCTGCCTTGGCCCCCTCCGCATGTGCAGGGAGGTAGGCGGGCCCGAGCGGACAGACCTCCCCGAACCCGACCACCCCCTCATCGGTCGTCACCCCGACGACGACGCTCTCGAGCACGTCGATCTCCCGTCCGCCCGACATCACGTACGTCCCGTGGACGTACGTCAGCCGGTACGCGTAGACGTCGACCCGCTCGATCGCGCTCATGGCGCGTCAGCATGCCCAAGGAAGCCGGCCGGGACGACCGGGTACTGCTCGCGACGGTGCAAACGTCCGGGTCGATGGCACCGGTTCGGGCGCGCGGCGAGGCCGAGGTCCAGATGCAGAACGCTTAGCCTTCGTCGCTATTTCGGCGCGCCTCGTGTCTCCGAGTTGCGGCGCGCGTCTCTCTCCTTTCCCCCGGCGGTACGATCGAGGCGATGCCCGAGATGGACGGCTACGGCTTCGGGCGAGTGACGATCGACGGACGTGAGGAGACGCGCGACGTCATCGTGCTCCCGGAGCGCGTGGTGCGGAGCTGGTGGCGTCGGGAAGGGCACGGGCTCGTGCTCGAGGATCTCGCCGACGTGCTCGACGAGCTCCCCGAGCGCCTGCTCGTCGGTACGGGCGCGTACGGGCGCATGCGGCCCGACCCCGGCGCGCTCGAGGCGCTTCGCGCGCGCGGGGTCGACGTCGAGGTACTCCCGACGGAGGAGGCGGTCGAGCGCTACCGCCAGCTCGATCCGCGAAAGACCGCGGCGGCGCTCCACCTCACGTGCTGACCGCCTCGCTCTCTCCGCGCGAGCTCGAGCGCCGGGCGGTCGAGGCGGACGCGCTCCTCGGCGAGCACAGGTCGTAGCGGCGACGCTTGCCGCGCCAGGCGGCGAGCGCCTCGTAGATGTGTCGCTCTCGACGGCCCGAAGCAGCGCTCGCGCGGCGTCGTCGACGTAGACGGGCTGGTACCGCTGGCTCCCGGAGCCGATGACCGCGACTGGCTTCCCTTCCCTCTGGAGGAACGGGACGATGCTCGGGCCGGATCGTCGGGTGGTCCGAAGACGAGCGTCGAGCGGACGATCACCGCTTCCAGACCGGACTCGCGAAGAAGGTCCTCGGCCTCCCCTTCGTCTGCAGATAGACGTTCCTCGCGCCAGAGTCGGCGCCGACGTCGCTCAGGAAGACCACCCGTGAACTCGTTGCTACTTCGCTGCCGCGATCGTCCTGGCGACAGTCTTGAGGTTCGCAGCACGGTAGGTAGTACCCTGGTCGGCTGAAGCGTCCCAGCCAGGTGGATCGTGGCGTTCGCCCCGTGGAGCGCCGCTGCCAGGTCGTCGTCGCGGCCGACGCGGCGGACGTCGAAGCGGTCCGCCTCCGCGACGAGAGTCCTTCGCATGCCAGGCTCTTCCATGGCGAACCTCCTACGCGAGCGCGGCGAGATGGCGGACGACGTGCCCGTTGGCCCCGATCATTACGATGCGGTGCCGGTACCTGGCCGCAACGCTGGTGGCGCCGAAGCGACTCGGTCGCGCGCGAGCGCGCCGCCGGTGCAGCGCGTGCGCGCGCCGACTCGAATCTGCGGGTAACTCCGGATCCGGTACGGCGTTTCGCCGTCCTGGTCGTGACGCAACGGCCCCGGTGCACCACCATCAGGCTTCCGCTCGCCGTCTCCTCCCCAGGTGCTCGCAATCAGCCCGCGCCCCTCGATCAGCTTCACGAAGAACACGTCTGCCGACTCGTCGAGTGCCTTCTGGCCGCCTTTCTGCACCCTCCGGCCGGCCGCCGTGAGGCGCAGCGCATAGGCTCGCCGGTCGGGTTGCGCTCACGGACGAGCCATCCCGCCTCTTCAAGCCCGTCGACGAGCGCGACCGTGGTCGTCCGATCGCCGCCGAGCTCCTCGGCTGCGTGCTGCTGCGAGATCAGCCCATGCTCACCCACGAACGTGAGCAAACCCCACTGGCGGACCTCAGTCCAAAGGGGGCGTCAGCGCCTAGTTCCCGGCCGTCCGGGCCGACTCGGCGGCCATGTGGAGGAGCGCGACCAGCCGGCGGGCGACCACCCCGGTTTGGATCGTCAGAGCGGCGCTTCCGCCTCCCGGCCACCAAGTGGACAACGAGGACGGCGGTCATTCCGTCGTCGCGCCGCAGCGCTCAGTGTCGGAGCCTCTGGACCAAGTAGTAGAGCGACACCGCGGCCAACCCGACACCTAGCGCGGCGCGAACCTGGTGACTTTCGGACCGCAAGCTCGGTGCGAGAGCGGTAACGGCGGCGTCTTCGGTTCGCGTCGTCACCGCTGCGCGTACGTCGGATGACGCAGTCGAAGAGTCGTTCAGCGAGGTCCCCGCCGCTTCCCCCGAAATCCTCGCCGCTTCCTGTGCAGCCGGCACCAACTCCTCTTCCACGGCTTGCGGCGGGCGGCGGAAGTCGTTTTCTTCGGGCGTCGCGAGCGAATGTCCTCGCGCCCTGTCGTCGATTCCCCCGCTAAGGGTGACGGCGATCGCGAAGCCGAGAAGCTCGACAACCTTCGTGGCGATCGCGATCGTCTCGACCGGCTCCGGCGTCCCCTCGACGCCGGGGACGGAGACCGTCACCGCGACCACGTAGGCGGCGATCATCCCGAGGAGGAGGAGCGCGGCGAGGCGCGGCGGCCGCACGCTCTCGGGCCAGCGGGCAAGCGCAAGGGCGCAGAGCCCAGCAAGGACGGCGGCGGGGATGAAGGCGATACCAATGGCGGGCGTCTCCTCGAGGTGTTCGGGGACGAGCGCGGCGTGCACGCCTGAGCTGAAGCCGCAGACGAGCGTGAGGAGGGTTCGGCGCAGGGACAGGGCGGCGCTCCGTTAGGCAAGCGGGCGCGGGGCGTCCCTCCGCGCCCGCGCGTCGGCCGCGCGCTGCCTTACCCGCAGGGCACGCTCGTGTGCGCTACTTCGTTTCCGGGAGCGATCATCGGGATGCTCAGATGCGCCGTCATCGTTCCCGTGTTGCAGGTTGTGTCCGGAAGCTCTGCACGGGCGACCGAGCCCGGAAGCACGAGGGCGACCAGCGCGAGCACGGTCGCGAGAATGAGAAGGAACCGCCTCATCGTCCATCCTCCTTCTTAGCGCAAGGACAACGTCCTCGACCTGGTCCCATACGATTGGACGACGGAAACGGATTGCGGCCCTCGATGGCTGATCGACACCGCGTGGATGCGGCGCCCAGTCTTCGAAGCCCCACTGCCCGACGTAGGCGAACCCCTCGTGCACCCGCGGTTTCGCCGCGCCCGAAGCACCCGACGACGGCTTGGCCGAAGCGCTCCTTCGTCGCCACCCCTTCCCCTAGGAGAGGCCGCCTCTCCTCGCATTCAACTCTCGATGAGCGCGAGAGACAAAGGGAGCTGCCGACAGGGCGGCACAGAGAAGTTGCGAGCACGTGGGCGAAGAGCCGATCCTCCGCAGCCGAATGCGTCGCTCTCGGCTCTTTCGCCCTGGGTTCGTGTTAGCCGGTGTAGCGGTAGACGTCGAAGCCACGGATCATGTCGCCGGCATAGATCGCGCCCTTGTACTCCTTGCCTGACCAGGTGTCCGCGCCGGGCATGACGTTCCAGCCGAGCGTGTTGCCCCAGGTCGTCCGTGGATCTTCTGCAATTCCGTCTGTCGAGCTCGGCGGGCCGGAGAAGTCGATCTGCCAGACACCTGCGCCGTAGTGAGCGGCGGACAACTGCCGGTTCGGGAGCCGCGAGACGCCGTCGTACCCAGGTGCGATCGGACCCGGCGACGCTGTGCCGTTACCCCCGATCCGGAAGACGTGAATCGTGCAGCCGCGCTCGCTGCGCGGAAGCAGGCTGATCGACGACTGGAGCGGGTCGAGCGCCATCAGTGGGTTCGGCGTGAAGTAGTCGCCGATCTTGACCGGGTTCGCTTGCGACGCGTTTGCTGTTTGCGGCAACCCCGTGATCGCTTTCAACGCGAAGAAGTGCAAGCCGCCGAGGACACCGGACGGGTCAGTGTTGCAACCCGTCTCCTGCAAACCGCCGCCGCGCTCGTCACCGACAACAAGCATCCGGCCGTCGCTGGTGACGTCGGCGCCGTGGGAAATGGCGATGTTGCGGGGGTTGTCGACACCGCCAGGCTCGATGTTGTTTGGGATCACCGCGATCGCTCGCACCTTTCCACTCAAAACACCGCGCACATCGACGATCCAGGTCGAGTTGATCGCCGCCACGTAGGCAACCTTCGCATCGGCGGAGAAGTGGACGTCGTGCGGCCGCCACAGCCCGGCCGCGCTCGAGCCGTCCGGCTTCCTCATCACGATGCACTTGAACGTCGCGCCGCTCGGGCAGCGCGGGCCGGGCGGGAAGGTCGACGTCGTGTTCTGCTTCGACGCGTCGATCAGCCGGTACCGGTGCAGGACCTGGCCCTGCGCCACGCCGCGGAGATCAATCACATCAAGCGCCCAATCGGAGCAGCAGTTCGAGATCGCAAGCCACATCCCGTCCGGGCTCAGCGTCACGTTATGCGCGCCACCGGGCGGGTTCGCGATACACGTCAACAAGCTGACATCGAACGTCGCCCTGACCGCGTCGAACTTCAGCTTCATGATGTCGACGCCCTGGTCACTCGAGTTCGGATACCGCTCCTTGAGGCAGGTCGAGCCCGTCGACGACTCTCCAGTAACACCATCAAACGTGGAGACGAGGATGTCGCCGCGAACCTGGACATCGTTCTCCCAACCCGGATCCGTGTACCCCCCGGCAGGAGTCGGGTTGGCCGGATTCGTCACGTCGAAGATCCGGGGGCCAGCGCCCATCGTTCCAACGAACGCATAGTCATGCACCCGCCCCGCCGAGTCCGTCCGCGACTGCAGCTCGACGTCCGTGCCGACGATGCCGCAGCGATTAGCGACATGCACGATGTTCCGCGCGCTCCGGGGCAGCAACGCATCCGGGGCATTCACCTGCTCGCAGGCGAGCGGAACATTCCGTGCCGGGTCGGTCTCATCGCCAACCTCGCCCGCAGCACCACCCATGGGAACGAATACGAACGCGGCGGCGGCTAGAACGGTTGTCACGCTGCGGACGGCGGCTTTCGCAAGCATCGTCACCTCTTCCCACTCGACAGCGTCATCGTTGGGAGCGCGGCGGCGGACCCGACCGCGCTCGGCGCCTTTGTACCACGCCGCTGACTGCGGGGGAAACGACCGAAGCACGAGAGCCAAAGCAGGTCCCAGCGTTCGCGCATCTTGCGCGCGAGTACATGGCGGCGTAAGGACGCGAGAACGCGGCCAGCAAACTCGGCGGCCGTGCGAACGACGTGCGAACGTCAGCCCGCCACGGACGTCCAGCGGCGGCCCGTCGCGCGCGACATACGGAGGTGTCCCCACCGTGGCCGCTTCGTTCGGCCCTTCAGGATGGAGCTCGCGTCGCCTCCGCCGCAGTGACGACGAGGAGAGCGGGCTGAACCTTGTCCGTCCAGCGGATCGTTTGCTCGAAGTCGCGCACGAACTCTGGCAGAGCGATCCGGCGCCAAATCGGCACGCGGGACCAGACAAACGTGGCACAGAAAAGCCCTGCTACGCAGGGCTTTCGGAGGAGCGGATGAAGGGACTCGAACCCTCGACCTTCTGCATGGCAACGCGATCAGGTGGATGTCGGGTGACACCGAAACCGCGTCGTTGAGCCAAAACGTCTCGTGCTAGGTGAGACTAGGTGAGGCTGAATCAGCCAGTTTCGGGACACATTTCGGGACACAAAATGCCGTCCGGTCCGAAGCGTACGATCGGCCCTCCATGCAGTCGGTCAGCGGTCACGTCTACTCAGTCGATCGGCGGAAGGGCCGGACGTGGTACTGGAAGATCCGCCTTCCCGACGGCCGCGAGGAGCGGCGGGCGATCGGCCCCGAGTGGAAGGGCCCAGGCCGGCCACCGGACGGCTACTTCACGCGGCGAACAGCCGAGGCCGCGCTCGCTGCTCGGCTAACCGATCTCCGCCGCGGCGTCGGTGTTCCAGTGCGGACAGGAGCGACGTTCGCCGACGCAGCCGAGGACTGGTTCCGCCACGGCTGCCACGAGAAGGGCTGGAAGGCCTCGACCCGGCGCGACTATCGCTCTGCGCTGAACGTCCACCTCCTCCCCGCCTTCGGCCCGCTGCGCCTCGAGGCGGTCGATGCCCGTGCGATCGAGGCGTGGCGTGCAGAGGCAATCGCCTCCGGCAAGGCTCCGCGGCGGACGGCGATCAAGCTCGTTGCGATCCTGCACTCGATCTTCAAGCGCGCCCGCAAGGTCTACGGCCTGCCGGCGAACCCGGTCGAGGATGTCGAGCGTTTCCGCGAGCGCTACGTCGCCGAGGACTACGACTTCTATTCGCCCGAGGAGGTTTGGGCGTTGGTGCGGGCGGCCGCCTCGGAGCAGGATACAGCGATCTACCTGACAGCGGCCTTCACCGGCCTCCGTATGGGCGAGCTCCTCGCCCTACGCGTCCGCGACGTCGACTTCGACGCTGAGGCCGTCCGCGTTCTGACGAGCTACGACCACCGCGCCGGCGTCGGCACGACGAAGGGCGGCCGGGGTCGTACGGTGCCGATGGTCCCGGATGTCGCCCGAGTACTCGCGAGGCTGCTGCAGCGCGACCGATTGACGGGTCGCGACGATCTCGTCTTCCCGAGCGAGACGGGCGAGCACCTCGACGGCTCGGCTCTTCGCCGCCGCTACAACGCGGCTCAGAAGCGCGCAGAGCTCCGTCCGCTTCGCTTCCACGACCTCCGACACACGTTCGGATCGCTCGCCATCACCCGCGGCTCGACCGTCCAGGTACAGCACTGGATGGGGCACGCGGACGCGCGGACGACGGCCCGCTACACGCACTACAAGAGCCGCGCGGACGAAGCTCGACTACTCGCACAGGCGTTCCGTGCCATCGAGCCGGCTGTAGAGGAGCACGGCGCTTTAGCTCGCAAGTAGCGAGAGTTCGTCACTTTGCTCGCACGAGCTCACCGCTCGCCGTGACTATCTCGCCGTTCGACAGCTCGCTACCGATAGCGCGATACCAGATTCGCCATCCCCGCGGCGTCCGGGCGAGGTAAGCGACGCCCTCTCCGAGCAGCGCGGCCGCTGCGTTCGGGAAGTGAATGAGCGCGACCCAAGAGCGTTCCGCAACCGCGAGGCCACACCAGTCGGCGGCAATATTCCGGTACCGATTGAGGAGGCGAGGCGGAAAGCTCGCCGGGTTGGGCGGAAAACCGGTGTCGAGCGAGAAGAGCGCGATCACGAAGTGGCCACGCCACGCATTCGGCTCTCCCTGGGCGGTCATATCGCGAAAGGCGCGCGGCACCTCCCGTCGCAACGCCTTGGCAACCTTTGTCGCCGCGGAACGGCCGGGGCTTCGTGCAGTCGGGCAGGCGACCTCCTCTTCGATCAGCTCGCCGATGGATGCGCGTGGAGCAAGGGACTCGTCGCCGGAGGTGGAGCCACCACAGGCAGCGGCCCCAATGGCGACCACAACGACGGCAAAGAGCAAACGCCTCGTAGCGAAGCCGACTCTAAGCCCACTGCTGACGGCCGGGAAGGGTTCCTCCCGAAAGCGCTCCATCCAGCCAGACACCCGCGGTCCCCGATCTACGAAATGCCGGGATCGAAGTGTGAGTCCCGAATGTGCCGCAAGAGCGGACGCGTCCAGCGCGTCGCGCGCGCGCCGAGGCGGATGCAGGGCACGCGGCCTTCGCGCGCCCAATAGCGAAGCGTCGAGGGCTGCACGGTCAGCAACGCCGCGGCCTGCTTGACGTCGAGCAGCTCGTCATCGCTTCCGTCCCAGGAGACTCGGCGAGTGAGCTCGAGCTGGAGCTGACGAGACTCATCTTGCTTCATCCGCCTGCGGTAGCATATATGTCTCTCTTGCTTGATTCAACTTCTCGCTGTAGCCTCTTGCCGTGACCAGTGGACTCCTGATCCGCGAGGCGCGGCTCCGCGCCGGACTCTCGCAGGGAGAACTCTCCGAGCGGAGCGGCAAGGACCGGGCCCAGATCGCCCGCTGGGAGCGCGACGTCGTTCAGCCGAGCTTCGAGACGCTCCGCGAGCTCGTGCGCGCGTGCGGGTACGACTTCTCCGTTGCGCTCGTCCCGCTCGAGAGCGACGCCGAGCAGGAGGCGCGCCTCCGCCAGAATCTCCTCCGCTCGCCGCAGGAGCGGCTGCAGGGCATGCTGCGGGCGCGCAAGAGCTGACGTGGTCGGTCCCAGGCAGCCGGGCTTCGACCCGATCGCCATCCTGCAGGCGCTCGACCGGCGACGCGTCGCGTACATCATCATCGGCGCTCTCGCCCGCGTCATCGAGGGGACGGACGAGGTGACGGCCGGGATCGACATCGTGCCGTCGATGCGGGAGGAGAACCTTCGCCGGCTCGAGGGAGCCCTCGAGGACCTGAACGCGCGACGGCGGGATGGGAAGAAGCTCGACCTCGAAGCGAGCACGCTGACGGACAAGGCGGCGCTCGAGGTCGACACTGACTACGGCGAGCTAAAAGTCGTCCCCGAGCCTGAGGGCACCCGTGGCTACGACGATCTCCGCCGCGCGGCCGTCCGCGAACCCCTCGGCCAGGGCCTCAGGCCATCTGTTGCGTCCCCGGGCGATCTCGCCCGCATGCTCGGGGCCCTCGGACGCGAGTCCGACGCCGAGCGCCTACGGACGCTTCACCGCGTCATCGAGCTCGAGCGGAGCCTCGGCCTCGGGCTCGAGGTCTGAGCTTCGGTCGGCTCAGGCGACGTCGACGCGCGCCGCCTGAGCCACGGGCTCCGGCACCGGAAGGCAATCCTCGCGAAGCCCCTCGATGTGAAGGCGACCGCCTCGCGGATGAGTCGCTCGACTTCCTCCGCGCTCTCACCGACGACGCCGACGCCGGGGAGGTCGGGGCAGTGCGCGCCCCACGAATCTCCCTCGCGCTCGATGACGACCAAGTACTCGCTCATTAACTCCTCGCAGTTCTACCGCTTACTCGGCGATCCGCCTCGGGTAGTTCGACTTGTGGTCCTCACCGAGGGCGCGGACGGCACGGTAGTCACGCTCCGTCAACGTGGTGCGCCAGCGCTTCCGGAGCCCCGTGATGACCGCGATCGCGGGACCCGAAAGACCACGGCGCTTCATCTCGCCCTCGTCGGCGTTCTCGAGGAGGCAGAAGAGCCGGAACTGTTCTCGCCCCGGCCCGGTCGCCCGCACTTCGTAGTAGCCGCGCATCGTTCCATGCATCGCTTCCCACTTCCCACCGCCTGAGTACTGCGGCGGCGGAGCCTCGGCGACGGCTTCGAGGACGGCGAGCAGATTCGCGGCGACCTTCGTCGGGCAGCCGTCGAGGAAGTCAATCGCGGGGACGCCGCCGTCGGGCGCCTTGTAGTAGACGACGTCCCAGGCCACCGCCCGAGTCTAGGCCGGGACCCAGCCAGAACCTAGGCAGTCGCCGGGCGAGTGGCGCCCCTACTCGACCGCCTCGTCCGGCTCGTCCGGCGCCTGCGGGGAACGACCCGGACCTCGGCGTCGAGGTCCTCCGCGATCGAAGCTACGAGAAGGAGTTCAGGGTTCGACTCCGCGGTAAAGAGCCGGCGGATGCTCGATGGATCTCTGCCGATGTGACGCGCGAGCTCGGCCTTGGATAGCCCGGCCGCCTCGCGGAGCTCGTCCAGCTGACGAATGACCGAGTCGACCTGGTCGATCTCGCGCCGGGCGCGTTCGTACTCCTCCCGAAATTCGGGATCTTCCATGCGCGCAGCCAGCATTCGCTTGTGATAACTCGTGTCGAGTCTCCTAGGCATCCTTTCCTCCCTAGTGTGGCATAGGCGCCACGCAAGGA
>JALZGN010000001.1 GCA_030861005.1 Actinomycetota bacterium | reverse complement strand
AGAAGCTGCGCGTGATCGGGAAGGAAGACCTGCTCGAGCCCATGAACCGCCAGGCCCTTGCGCTCGCGAGGGACGTCGCCGACGAGACCGGAGCCCTCTTCGCCGGCGACATCTGCAACACGAACGTCTTCGAGCCGGGCGATGACGACTCGGAAAGGGCAGTGCGGGCGATGTTCGAGGAGCAGGTCGGCTGGGCCGCCGAGGCGGGCGTCGACTTCGTGATCGCGGAGACGTTCTCGTTCGGCGAGGAGGCGATGCTCGCCGTCGAGACGATCAGGGAGGCGGATCTCCCCGCCGTCGTCACGCTCGCCATCCCCCAGCGGCCGCGGACCCGCGAGGGGTGGACGCCGGCCGAGGCGTGCGAGCGCCTCGAGGATGCGGGCGCCGACGTCGTCGGGCTGAACTGCTTCCGGGGACCGTGGACGATGCTCCCGCTTCTGCCGCAGATCCGCGAGGCCGTCGCCTGCCACGTCGCGGCGCTCCCGGTCCCGTACCGGACCGACGAGGACGAGCCGACCTTCGGCTCCCTCCGCGATCGCGGCTCACAGACGCCGTCGTTCCCCACCGGGCTCGACCCGTTCCTCTGTAACCGCGACGAGATCGCGGAGTTCGGTCGGCAGGCGTTCGCGCTCGGCGTTCGCTACCTCGGCGTCTGCTGCGGCAACGCTCCCCACTTCACTCGGAGCCTCGCCGAGGGGCTCGGACGGACGCCTCCCGCCAGCCGCTACAGCCCCGACATGTCGAAGCACGCGTTCTACGGAACGGACGAACGCCTGAAGCCGTCCTACCGCGAGTTCCGCGCCGAGTTCTAGGACGCCCGCCGCCGCCCGCGGTCGGCCCCCGCGCGCGCCAGCGGAGCGGGCTCGGCGAGGCGGCCGAGCACCGTCAGGCCGGCCCGCGCGGGGGCGGTGAGCAGGGTCAGCGCTTCCGACAGCAGGTCGGGAGCGGCGGCCTCCGCCGCCGTCTCCAACTGGCGCGCCGCGACGTGCGGAAGCGCATGCGCCTGGTGCTCGACGACCTCGTCGAGGAGCGCCCGCACGAGCGAATCCGACGTCGCCCGGACCTGTTCGTCGGCCTCGTCGCGCGCCTCCCGCCGCGACGCTTGCAGCTTCTCCAGCCCGTCCCTCCTCGCGACCATCTGCAGCAGCCCGACGAGCTCTTCCCGCTCGCGCGGCTGCGCTCGAGGGCGCAGGAGCAAGAAAGCCCCCACGGCGGCGAGCGCGCCCCAGACCGCGCCGACCAGGAGCGCCGCCGACCAGCCGGGGACCGCAGTCGCAAGCGCGCGCTCGCCCGCAACAGTGAGCGCGGCAAGCGCGAACAGCACCGCCACGGCGACGGCGGCGACGGCGGCGAGATCGAGGAGCGCGCGCCGCAGCGTCGGCACGCGCTCGGCTGCCGCGACCTCGACCTCTCGCCGCACGAGCGTCGAGAGCTCGCGCGCGAGCTGGCCGAGCAGCTCTGCCGACTCCCTCTTCGGCGCGGCGCGACCCGCCACGAGCTCGTTCTTACCCGCGAACGCAAGCGGCGAACCGCGCCTCTGGCAAGCGGAGCCGGTTGACAACCTCTCCTCGGGGCGGGAGGTCTGCCGGGCATGGAGGAGGCGCCGCGCGAGGAGAGCTACCCCGTAACGCCCGAGGGCGAGCTCGACGCCCCGCTCTCGCGCTGGCTCTGGGTCGTCAAATGGCTCCTCGCCATCCCTCACTATCTCGTCCTGATCTTCCTCTGGATCGCGTTCCTCGTGCTGACGATCGTGGCGGGATTCGCGATCCTCTTCACGGAGCGCTACCCGCGCGGCATCTTCGACTTCAACCTCGGCGTCCTCCGGTGGGCTTGGCGCGTCTCCTTCTATACGTACGGAGCGCTCGCGACCGACCGCTATCCGCCCTTCCGGCTCGGAAGCGTGCCCGACTTTCCCGCCCGGCTCGAGGTCGCCTATCCGGAGCGGCTTTCGCGCGGGCTCGTGCTCGTCAAGTGGTGGCTGCTCGCGATCCCGCACTACATCGTCGTCGCGATCTTCGGGGCCGGGTGGTGGTGGAGCGGGTCTACCTGGTGGACGTGGAGCGACGGGAAGGGAAGCAACTGGGCCTTCGGCGCCCCGGAGGTCGGCCTGGTCGGCGTCCTCGTCGTCTTCGCCGGCGTCGTTCTCCTCTTCGCCGCTCGGTACCCGCGCGGGATCTTCGAGCTCGTCATGGGCCTCAACCGCTGGACCTACCGGGTGATCGCGTACGCCGCGCTCATGCGCGACGAGTACCCGCCCTTCCGCCTCGAGCAGCGGCCGAGAGAGCGGCGACACGAAGACCCGCTCTAGTCTCGGCGCACGTTCCTTGCGTCACGCCGAATAGGTGGCGGTTCGCGTAGCGAGGGCGCCGGCGACGTCGGCGGCGAGCCGCTCGGCGTCCTCGTCGGCGAGCGTGGCGGTCGTGATCCGAATCGCCGGTCGGCTCTCGAGCCGCCAGCGCTCCATCGCGGCGACGGCCCAGCCGCGCTGAAGCAGAGCGGAGACGACCGCTGCCTCCTCGTCGACCGGAAGCCAGACGTTGAGCCCGGACCTCCCGCTGGCGTGGATCCCGTGGCGGGCGAGCGCCTCGAGCAGGAAGCGTCGGCGTTCGGCGTAGAGCCGCTCGGCTCGCTCGAGCCGCTCGCGCGTCGCCGGATCGGACCAGAAAGCGGCGACGATCCCCTGCAGAAGGCCGCTGACCCACCCCGTCCCCAGGAGTTGGCGTCCTTCCACGCGGGCGACCGTCTTCGCGTCGCCGGCGAGGACGGCCAGGCGCAGGTCGGGGCCGAGAGACTTCGAGACGGAGCGGACCGTCGCCCAGCTCGGGCGGTCGCGGTCGCAGAGGGTGAAGGCGGGGGCGCCTGCGACGCCGGCCGCGTGGTCGTCCTCGATCACGAGCACGTCCTCGCGGCCCGCCAGGAGCGCCCGCAGCTCGCTTGCGCGCTCCTCGTCGAGCGCGGCGCCCGTCGGGTTCTGGGCGCGCGGCGTCACGACGACCGCACGCGCTCCACGTCGGAGCACCCGTGCGAGCTCCTCGGGCCGAGGTCCGGCACCGTCGAGCGCGACGGGCTCGAGAGAGAGGCCGAGCGGACGAAGGAGGTCGTAGGCGCGCACGAAGCCGGGATCCTCCACCGCGACCGCGTCGCCGGGACGAAGGTGAGCCTGGAGTACGCGCTCGATCCCGTCGAGAGCACCGCCGACGATCGCGACCGCGGGCGCCGCGATCCCGTCGGCCGCGAGCTGGGCCTCGGCGAGGTCGACGAGGCCGGGCAGCTTGCCGTCCTCCGCATAGAGCCGGGGAGACGTGTCGACCCGGGCGAGAGCGTCGGCCAGGGGCGGCAGGAGATCCGGGTCCGGGTTTCCGCTCGCGAGATCGCGCGCTCCCTCCGGGACGAAGGCGCGCGCGCGGACCGGAAGCGGAGGCCGCGGCGCGACTCGCGTCCCCCGCCGCCCCGAGGCGACCAGGAGCCCGCGTCCGCGCAGCTCGCGGTACGCCGAGGCGACCGTCATCGGGCTCACGCCTAGCTCCGCAGCGAGAGCGCGGATCGGCGCCAGCCGCCGCCCGGGCACGAGCTCGCCGTTCCGGATAGCGGCCTCGACGCTCGCCGCGATCTCGCTCGCGGTCGTGCCGCGGATCCCAGGTTGTTCTAGCACGAGTGTCGTTCGTACTATAACGTTACGTCGGTGAGCGCGGAGAGGACCCGCATCGCCGTCCGCCGTCATCCCGAGCGCGGCGTGTACGAGCGCGCCGTCGTCGACGCGATCCTCGACGAGGCGATCTACTGTCACGTCGGCTTCGTCCACGACGATCGTCCTTTCGTCATCCCGACGATCCACGCCCGCGTCGACGACGTCCTGTACCTGCACGGCGCGCCGGCGAGCCGAATGCTGCGAGAGCTCGCGGCGGGAATCGACGTCTGCGTGACGGCCACGCTTCTCGACGGGCTCGTCCTCGCCCGCTCGCTCTACAACCACTCGCTGAACTACCGCTCGGTCGTCGTCCTCGGCCGGGCGCGCACCGTGGAGGCTGAGGAGAAGGCGCGCGCGCTCGCGGCGATCGTCGACCACGTCGTCCCCGGCCGCGCCCGCGACGCGCGCGCAGCGACCGACAAGGAGCTCGCCGGGACGCGCGTCCTCGCCGTTCCGATCAGCGACGCCTCCGCCAAGGTGCGCACCGGGCCTCCGAGCGACTTCGAGGCGGACCTCGCGCTCGCGACGTGGGCGGGCGTCGTCCCGCTCGGCACCGTCGCGGGCGAGCCGGAGACCGACGAGCGCGTTCCGGCCGGCGTCGAGGTTCCCGCGTACGTCTCCACGTACCGGCGGCCCGTCGAGGCGCGGCGCGCGAACGAGGTCGGGGACGAAGGATGAGCAGCATCGCGGTGATCGGGCTCGGGGCGATGGGCGGCCGGATCGCTGCGCGGCTCCTCGCCAGCGGGCACGAGCTTGCCGTCTGGAACAGGACGCCGGGCCGTGCCGACCGCCTCGTGGCCCGCGGCGCCAGGGCCGCCGGGACTCCGGCGGATGCCGTCCGGAGCGCCGAGACCGTGATCACGATGGTCGCGGACGCGGACGCGCTCGCCGCCGTGACCGAGGGTGAAAGCGGGATCTTCGCCGGAGCGCGCGGCGGGGTCACGATGATCGAGATGTCGACGGTCGGTCCCGCCGCGATCTCGCGCCTGGCGGCGCGGCTCCCGCCGGCCGTCGGCCTGCTCGACGCCCCCGTGCTCGGCAGCCTGCCCGAGGCCGAATCCGGGGAGCTCGTGATCTTCGTCGGCGGCGATCACGCGCTCGTCGAGCGGGCACGGCCGCTTCTTGGCGCGCTCGGCTCGCCGCTTCACGTCGGCCCCGTCGGTGCCGGCGCGGCCGCGAAGCTCGTGGCCAACTCGACCCTCTTCGGCGTCCTCGGCCTCATCGGCGAAGCCCTCGCGCTCGCACGAGGGCTCGGGCTCTCGCGGGAGGCCGCCTTCCAGGTCCTGACGGCGACGCCCGTCGCTGCGCAGTTCGAGAGAAGGCGCCCGGCGATCGAGAGCGGCGAGTATCCGCTCCGCTTCTCGCTCTCCCTCGCGCACAAGGACGCCGAGCTGGTCGCCGAGGCGGCGGAGGCCGGCGGCGTCCGGCTCTCCCTCGCGGACGTCCAGCGGGCGCGCCTGCGCGAGGCCGAGCGCGCGGGGTGGGGCGCCCGCGACTACTCAGCCGTCCTCGCCTGGATCCTCCACGAGTCGGGCGGCGACCACGGTCGCGCCGACGAACAGCGCTAGCGCTCCCGCGGCGAGGGCTGCGCGAGCGAGACCGAGAGCGCCTCGCCGAAGGCGGCCGCGACCTCGCCGTCCGTCGCGACCGCGTCCGACGTGATGTCGAGGTCGAGCCCCGCTTCGCTCGCGACGTGCTCGAGCCGCCGGTC
>JALZGN010000319.1 GCA_030861005.1 Actinomycetota bacterium | reverse complement strand
GGCAGCTATCTCGCGGTGATCAAGGTCGTCGGCATCGGCGGCGGGGGTTCGAACGCGGTCAACCGCATGGTCGACGCGGGCCTGAAGGGCGTCGAGTTCATCGCGATCAACACGGACGCGCAGGCGCTCCTCATGTGCGACTCCGACGCGAAGCTCCACATCGGCGCCCACGTGACCCGAGGGCTCGGCGCGGGCGCCAACCCCGACGTCGGGCGCGAGGCAGCGCTCGAGAGCCGCGACGAGATCAAGGAGGGGCTGAAGGGTGCGGACATGGTCTTCGTCACCGCCGGTGAGGGGGGCGGGACCGGTACGGGAGGAGCCCCCGTCATCGCCGCGATTGCCCGCGAGCTCGGCGCCCTCACCGTCGGAGTCGTGACGCGCCCCTTCTCGTTCGAGGGACGGCGGCGAGCCGAGCAGGCCCAGCTCGGGATCTCGGAGCTTCAGGACAAGGTCGACACGCTGATCGTGATTCCGAACGACCGCCTCCTCCAGATCGTCGAGAAGCAGACGTCCGTGGTCGAGGCGTTCCGGATGGCGGACGACGTCCTTCGCCAGGGGGTGCAGGGGATTACCGACTTGATCACGGTCCCCGGACTCGTGAACCTCGACTTCGCCGACGTAAGGACGATCATGCGCGAAGCCGGCTCCGCGCTCATGGGGATCGGCGAGGCGGACGGCCCGAACCGCGCGGCGGAGGCCGCGCGGGCGGCTGTCTCGTCGCCTCTTCTCGAGGCGTCGATCGAGGGTGCGACCGGGGTCCTTCTGAACATCAGCGGCGGCCCCGACGTCGGGCTCTTCGAGGTGAACGAGGCGGCAGAGGTCGTCACGGGCGCCGCCGACCAAAACGCGAACGTCATCTTCGGCGCCGTCATCGACGAATCGCTCGGCGGCGTCGTGCGCGTGACGGTCATCGCGACCGGCTTCAACGGGCGCTACCGGCGCGAGCGGAAGGAGCGCGTGAACGGCCCCACGCCGACGCCGCCCGACAGCCAGGGGTTCGACGTTCCCTCGGACATCCTCGACGTCCCGTCGTTCCTGCGCGAGTAGGCAGAGCGCCGTAGAACACGCGGGTCGAGCGATCGCCCCGCGAGCCGTTTCGGATCAGGATGGTGGAGCCCGTGGGGGCGACGACGCTCGCCGAGCGCGAGGAGGCTCTCGCGAGCCGGTGGCAATGTCTTCCAGCTCGCGGCGCGCGACGTCGAGCTCGATCTCCTCACCGACTCGGGGACGGACGCGATGAGCCAGGAGCAGTGGTCGGCGCTCATGCTCGGCGACGAGTCCTACGCCGGGTCGCAGAGCTTCGAGCGCTTCCACGAGGCCGTCGGGAAGTCCTCGGGTTCCCCTTCGTCGTCCCGGCCCACCAAGGACGCGGCGCCGAGGGCGTCTTCTTCGGCGCGGTGATCGACCCGGGTGAGATGGTCCCCTCGAACGCCCACTTCGACACGACGCGGGCGCACATCGAGATCCGAGGCGGGGTCGCGGTCGACCTCCCGGTCGCGGAGGCGCTCGAGCCGTCGCTCGGCGTCCCGTTCAAGGGGAACGTGGACGTCGACCACATCGTCTACCTCCTCGAGGGGGCGGACGGCGAGCGCGTCTCGATTGTGATGCTCACGATCACGAACAACGCGGGCGGGGGCCAACCCGTCTCGCTCGCGAACGTCAGCGCGGTCGGCGCGGCTGCGCGTGAGAGGGGAAAGAAGCTCGTTCTCGACGTCGCCCGCTTCGCCGAGAGCGCGTGGTTCATTGGCGAGCGCGACGCGGGCTACGGAGACGTCGCGCTCGCGGACATCGTCCACGAGACGCTGGCCGAGGCCGACGCCGTGCTCATGAGCGCGAAGAAGGACGCGATCGCGAACATCGGCGGGTTCGTCGCCGTCCGGGAGCACGAAGAGGTTCTTCCACCGCCTGCAGGCGCGCGGCATCGTCTCGGAAGGGTTCCCGACGTACGGCGGTCTCGCCGGTCGCGACCTCGACGCGATCGCGGTCGGGCTGCGCGTACCTGGGGGCCGTTCTCGCGGAGGCGGGAGCGGCGGTCGTCCAGCCCGTCGGGAGGACACGCCGTCTACCTCGACGCGGGCGCGACGTTGCCGCACGTACCGGTCGACGAGTCTCCTGCGTGGGCGCTCACCTGTGCCCTCTACCTCGCCGGCGGCGTGCGGGCGGCCGAGATCGGCTCGGTGATGCGGGCCGCGACCCGGTCACCGGCGAGAACCGCCATCCACCGCTCGAGCTCGTCCGGCTGGCAGTGCCGCGTCGCGTGTACACGTCGCGCCAGCTCGAGCAGGCCGCCGACGCCGTCGCCGCGACGCTCGCGGAGCCGGGAAGCCGTTCGCGGGTTCGAGCTCGTCGAGGAGGCCCCCGTCCTCCGGCACTTCACCGCACGCTTGGCGCCGCTCGGCGGGTGCCTCGGGCGCGTCGGCGCGGAAGGAGCGCCGGCGTAGGTCGCTCGTCCGCCGCGATCGGCCTCGTGCGAGTGGGCCTGAGCGGCTCGTCGTTGGACGGCAACGGAGTAGGATTCGCCGCCGCGTGCAGACGCTTCGCCGTACCCCTCTGTACGAGCGCCACGCCGCCCTTGGCGCGCGGCTCGTCCCGTTCGTCGGTTGGGAGATGCCCGTCCAGTAC
>JALZGN010000316.1 GCA_030861005.1 Actinomycetota bacterium | reverse complement strand
AACCGGCTACGGGTGGACCTTCACCGTGCTTCCGAACCCGAGCTCGTGTGGTTGCTGGAGCGAGATGTGGAGGAAGCCGAGCTGCTCGAGCTGTTGCGCGCGACGGAGCTCCCCGGCGTCGATCGGGCGGAGGCCGCCGTCCGAGACGAGCTGCGAGACCTTGCGCTTGGCCTCCTCGTCGTCGCCGGCGAGCAGGACGTCGAGCTGCTGCCCGGCGACCTCGCCCTCGACGAGCGTGCCGGCGAAGGTCGTGTTGAACGCCTTCACGACCGGTGTCCCCTCGGGGACGAGCTGCTGCAGCTCCTCGGCGGCGGACGTGCCGAGCGGCGTTGCGAGGTCGTCCCAGGTCTCGGTGTTCACGGGGTTCGAGATGTCGACGACGACCTTGCCCGCGAGCTCGTCCGCGTACTGGCGAGCCGCATCCTTGTTGACGGGGTAGTACATCGCGAGAACGGCGATCTCGCCGCCGAATCCCGCTCCCGGCTCGAGCGCGCTCGCCGCCTCGCCGAGCTCCTCGGCGAGCCTTCGGGCTTCCGCCGGGTCGCGGTCGACGATCTCGACCTCGTGCCCGCCCGCGACCGCGCGCGTGCCGATCGCGCGGCCCATGTTCCCTGCGCCGATGATCGTGATCTTCATCTGTTTTCCTCCGGAGCTCGGATGCACTGGATGGAGCCCGATCGTAGTAGCGCTCCGGCTCGCCGCGCCGCTTTCGCCGGGGCCGCCCTGGTTCGGATCGCGGGCGGCTTCGGAGTAGGATCGCGCCGTGGCAAGGAGCAACGGCGACCAGGAGCCCGTCCTCATCGCGACCGACGGCTCCGAGGGCGCCGACCGAGCCGTCGAGGCGGGCGCAAAGCTGGCGCGTACGCTCGGGGCGAGCGCGATCCTCGTGTACGTCCGGCCCTCGCTCGGGCCGCTCGGTGACCCGTACTACCAGGAGAAGCTGAGCGAGCAAATGGCGCACGCTCGTGGCGCCCTCGACCGCGCGCTCACGCTCGTCGACCAGCAGGGGGTCGATGCGGACGAAGAGATTCTCGAGGGAAGTGCCCCAGATCGGGTCGTCGACCTGGCTCGCAGCCGAGACGCCGCGGTGATCGTGGTCGGGTCACGCGGGCTCGGCGCCGTTTCCGGCGCGCTCCTCGGCTCTGTCTCGAGCGCGATCGTGCACCGGGCGGATCGTCCGGTGCTCATCGTTCCGGCCCTGGCCACCGCGTAAGCGCGGTTCGCTCCGGACTCGAGGGCGACGCGGCCGTCAAGCCGTCGCGCTCACGTACAGGACGAACGCCGCGAAAAGCGCCGCCCACACGACGACGGCGCGCCCGAGGAACCGGCGCCTTCTCTGGAGCTCGAAGATGGCGAGCAGGCCGCCCGCAAGCCCCAGCGAGCACGCCACGATCGAGGCGGTCTCGAAGTCCCACTCCGTGAAGGCGAGGCCGAAGGCGACCGGAAGGGTCGACTGAAAGACCATCGCCCCCGTGATGTTCCCGAGCGCGAGCGTGTCCTTGCCGTCGCGCACCCAGAAGACGCTGTTCGCCTTCTCGGGGAGCTCCGTCGCGAACGGGGCGATCACGAGCGAGAGAACGAGCGGCTCCACGCCCACGGCTTCTGCGGTCTCGACGATCTGCTCGACGAAGAGGTGCGCGCCGCCGATGATCGCCCCGAGCGCCACAGCACACTGGAGAAGGACAATCCGCATCCTCGGCGGATCGCCGCGCGTTCGGTCCATCACGAGCGGTTGCAGCTCCGACTCGGCCTCGACCTCGCCGCTGTGCGCGAGCGTCCACCGCACGTACCCGGCGTACGCGAGCACGAGCGCGACCGCGGCGACGATCCGGACCGTGAGCGGCGGGCCGAAGAGGCCCAGCAAGAAGGCGGCGGCGAAGCAGACGAAGAAGAAGGCGAGATCGCGTTCGAGGGTCGGGAAGTGGACGTCGAGCGCGAGGCCCTGCCGTCGCCGCCGGCGCCAGACGATCGCGGAGAGGCCGACGAGCGCCATCGCGATCGTCGCGAGCATGAAGGGAGCACCGAGGATCGCCCCGGTCGCGACCTCCTCGGAGCCCGCCGCGCCGCCGACGATCGCGATGATCGGGATCAGGGATTCGGGAAGCGCCGTCGCAACGGCGGCGAGGAGGCTTCCGACCGCGCCTTGCCCTAACTCGAGCTTGGCGCCGAGCCACTCGATCGCATTCGTGAAGAGGAGCGCGCCCGCGAGGAGGATCGCGAAGCTCGCTGGGAGCAAGACGGCGGAGCTCACGCGTGGCTGCTCAGCCGCGGCTCGACTGCACTCTGCCCTCCGGCCCGATCTCGAAGACCGTGATCGGAATGTGAAAGCGATCCCGAACCTGATCGACAAGGCCGCGTTCCTGCCAGCCGGCCTCCTCGCCGGCGCGAAGCGCGATCAGGATGTGGTCCGGGCGGAAGGTCCGCACCGCGTCGTCGAACGCGGTCAGGGGCGTCTCGTCGCCGACGAGACCCTCTGACGGCACTCCTAGCGCTTCCATGTGGCCAAGAACCGCGTTTAACCGTTCGTCGGCCTCGTGCCGCGCCCGGTCGGTGTCCGAGACAACCCACTGCAGCCCGCCCGGCAGGATGGGCGTGAGCACGAGCACCTCGGAGGCCGCATCGAGCAGTTCACGGATTGAAGGCGGCAGCTCGTCCACGTCGCCGACGGCTGCCCCGGTCGCCACCAAGAGGCGCCGTCCGGTCATCGTTCCGCGCCTGGGGCGCGCGTGCGAGCGGCCAGCACGCGTTGGATCCTATGCGGTCACTATAAGCGCGGACGACGGGGCTACTGTGCTTCGGTGAGGTGACGTAGTGAGCGAGAGCGGCGCTCCGCGCTGCGGTCGTGCCGCTCGGCGTCGCAACCGCGCTCGCGTTCCTCGATCGCGTTACCTGGCCGTTCGAGCTCGCCACCGTCTTCCGGTTGCAGCATGCGGGCCTTGCTGGCCGTGACCGTGCTCGATGCGGCGTGGGGCCCAGCGCTTCCCGGCGCGCGGGGGTCCGCCCACCGTGATCGCACGCATGGGCTCGAGGAGCGCGGCACCGGTCACGCTCCTTCTGACTCATGTCCAGACGCCGTGGCCGAGCGAGGACCTGCTCGCCCAGCTCGAGCGCTTCGCAGCGAGGTCGTCCCCGCGCTCGCCGCTCCCCGCACAGACGTCTGAATCGCTGCTTACGGGGTACGGACGGAGCGGTGGAAGCTCCGCGCGTCCTCGTCGCTTACGACGGGTCCGAGCCGGCCCGCCGGGCGCTCGCGCGGGTCGCGAGGTTCATGCCGAAGGCGAGCGTCGCCATCATCGCGGTCGCAGAGCCGATCTACCGCGATCCGCGTTACACGGGCTTCGCCGATCGAAACGAGGAAGCAAGGCAGCGAGAAGCGCTCTCGGAGGCACGAGAGACGCTCGCGGAGAGCGCCATTGACGCGACGACGGCTGCGCCCGTCGGCCAGGCTGCGGACGAGATCGTGCGAACGGCCCGGGAGTCGGAGGCGGACCTCGTCGTCCTCGGCGCCCGCGGACTGAATCCGGTCAAGCGGCTCGTCCTTGGCTCCGTCAGCACCAAGGTCCTCCACGAGGCCCCCTGCGACGTCCTGGTCGTGAAGTGAGTGCGCCGCCCCCAGAGCCGAGCTAGGCACACACCCACACGCTCGACGCGCTTCGCCTCGCCGGCCGCGTTCCTGAGCAAGGTCGCACGATGTCCCCGCCGAACCGGCTGACCCCGGGCAGGACCTTGTCCGCGTTTGCCTCCCGCACGAGCAGGAAGATCGCCGAGCACCTTCCTGTAGGCGACGAGGCTGCTGACGCGCGGGCAGCGCATCGCGCTGGCGGGTGAGCGTCACGCTACCGACCCGGCCCGCGCCCGCTTTCATTCCCGCCGGGCATCCCGAGTGAGCCGCCGGCGCAGGCGGCCGAACCGCCGTCTGGGCGCGGGTGCAGGCGCGGCGACGCGCTGCTCGAGTATTCCTTCGCGCACAGCTTCGACGGCGTCGTCGAGGTTGACCCCAGCGAAGACCATCAGGTCTGCTGCCACCAAGCGCACCCCCGTGACGGCAAGCGCGAGCGTCGAGCCGGCAGGGGCGTCGGCGCCGGACACCGTGTTGGCGACCTCGAGCGCCCGGTCGGCTGCGCGCTGTCGCGTCTCGCGGTCGCCGAGCTCGTGCGCCAGTTCGGCGAGCACGCCCGCAAGGCCGCGCACGCTGGGTTCGAGTGCCCGCCGCTCGGGCGACGGCAGGGAGGGAGCGAACCGCGCAAGCAGGAGGCAGCTGCCGGCGAGCAGGTCGAGGTGGTCGGCGTTCTCGTTCTCGCGCACCACAAGCGTGCTGTGTCTCCGCCAGACGAGCGTGCGGCGAGCGACCCGGGAGCTCGCACGGCGCATACGGCGAAGCTCCGAAACGTCATCGGGGAGTTCCCGGATGGCGACGATCGCTTGCTCGGCCAACTCGTCGTCATCCCGCTCGAGCGCGCGGGCGGTCAGCGTGAGTCCGCAGGCGATGCGCTCGAGGACGGCTGCCTCCGCGCGGCGCAGCAGCGCGACGGGCTCCGGCGAGAAGAGGAGCTGGCTGAAGACCAGCGCCACGCCAGCGCCTATGAGCGCGTCGGTCAGCCTCTCCACTCCCGCTTCGGAGTCGGCCAGGGCAATGATTAGGATCGCGCTGATCGCCGCCTGCGCGATCACGATCCGGGTGCCGCCGAGCGCGCGCGCGAGCGCGGTCGCGGCGAAGATCGCGACGGCCATCGAGGCGTAGCCACCGGCGAGCGCGGCGAGAGTGACCTCTCCGATGACGATCCCGAGGATCACTCCCTGCAACAGCCGAACGGCGTTCAGGCCTCGCTCGCCCAGCGACGTGTTGAGCGCGATCAGCGCCGCGATCGGCGCGAAGAACGGCTGCTCGTGATCGAGGACGTACTTCGCGATCGCCCACGCCGCGGTCGCGGCGGCCGTCCCCTGTAGCAGCAGCCACGCGTCGGCGGCCGTCCTGCGCACCGGGTCGGAGCCGGCGTCGGCGAGCCGCCGCGTCAAGGGCCGCATTGACAGGAGCGCCATGGTTTGCATGATCGTCCGAGGAGCGTGAGCATGCCGGGTTCGTGAACGATGCCCCGCAGCCTGCCCGGCTTCCCGCCGTCGTTACGATCGCGGCGCTCTACGGCGCCGGCGGGAGCGTTGTCGGGCCGCGCGTGGCCGAGCGGCTCGGCGTGCAGTTCCTCGATCGCGCGATTCCGAGCACGGTTGCCAAGCGAGCCGGTCTCTCGGAAGCGGCGGTGGCCGATGTCGACGAGAAGCCGCGAAGCGGCTGGCAGCGGCTGCTCGCGATCGTCGGGAGAGCCTCACCGGCGACGGGCGCTTCCGACCAGGTCGAGCGCCTGGACCTCGAGGAGCGCCGGCTACGCGCCGAGATCGAGGAGTTCCTCGCCCACGCGAGCCGTGCCGGCGGGGTCGTGCTCGGGCGAGGCGGCGCCGTCGTGCTGGCCGACGTACCGGGCGCGTTACATGTCTACCTCCACGGTGACCGGAAGGCTCGCGTGCAGCGCGTGATGGAGCTCCAGGGCGTCGACCGGACGACCGCCGCCCGCCGCGTGAAGGCCAACGACCGAGCGCGCAGGGGCTACGTCAAGAGCACTTACGGCATCGACGGAGACAACCCGCACCTCTACCACCTGATGATCGACGTGATCGCGGTCGGTCCCGACGTCTGCGTCGAGCTCATCGTGGCGGCCGCCCAGGCGCGCGTCCGGCAAGAGCTCTCGAGTGGAAAGGAGTGATTGGCGACCATGCTCGCGCCACGCGATACCGCGACCCGAGAGCGCAAGTCGCTAAACGGGCTCTGGCACTTCAAGCTTGACGCCGCCGGCGAGGGTCGGGTCGAGGGCTGGTGGAGGCAGCGGCTCTCAGGGTCGCGCGAAGTCCCCGTCCCCGCCAGCTACAACGACCTCTTCCCCGAAGCCGGCGCCCATGACCACGTCGGCGACGCCTGGTACCAGACCGTCGCCCGCGTCCCGGAGCGATGGCGTGGCGAGCGGATCGTGCTGCGCTTCGACGCCGCCACCCACCGCGCCGTCGTCTGGGTCGACGAGACGCAGGTGCTCGAGCACGAGGGCGGCTACACGCCGTTCGAGGTCGACGTCACCGACCTGGTCGAGCCCGGCGGCGAGATCCGCATCACAGCCGTCGTGGACAACATCCTCAGCTGGCAGTCGATCCCTCCCGGCTACGTCGAGGAGACGCCGGACGGCCGCCGCCAGCGCTACTTCCACGACTTCTTCAACTACGCGGGCCTGCACAGGACGGTGTGGCTCTACACCACGCCGGCCTCTTACGTGGCGGACGTGACCGTCGTCACCGACCTGAACGGCTCGACCGGAGTGGTTCGGTACGAGGTCGAGACGGGCGGCCGAAACGGCGTCGAGGTGCTCGTGACCCTCCGCGACGCGGAGGGGAACGATGTCGCAAGAGCGACCGGTGTCCCAGGCGAGCTAACCGTCGAGGACGTGCATCCCTGGCGGCCGGGCGAGGGCTACCTCTACGAGCTGACCGTCGAGCTTCGCGGGCCGGGCGACGCGACGGTCGACGTGTACTCGCTACCGGTTGGCACTCGCACCGTGAGGGTCGACGGCGCCCGCTTCCTGATCAACGGCGAGCCCTTCTACTTCAGGGGCTTCGGTAAGCACGAGGACAGCGCCCTGCGCGGCAAGGGGCACGACGACCCGTTCATGGTGCACGACTTCGCGCTGATGGAGTGGCTGGGAGCGAACTCGTTCCGCACGTCGCACTACCCATACGCGGAGGAGGTGCTCGACTACGCCGACCGGCACGGCATCGTCGTCATCGACGAAACACCCGCGGTCGGGCTCAACGCCCAGCTCGGAGGCGTGCTCGGAGGCGTGTCGTTCACGACCTTCTCCGAGGAGACGGTCAACTCGGCGACGCAGGAAGTGCACCGCCATGCACTTCGCGAGCTGATCGCGCGCGACAAAAACCATCCCTGCGTCGTGATCTGGAGCATCGCGAACGAACCCGAGTCGTGGACGCCGGAGTCGCGCACCTACTTCGAACCGCTCGTCGCCGAGACGCGCCGACTCGACCCGACACGTCCTGTCGCCTTCGCCAACTTCATGGCCGCGACGCCCGACCGGGACGTGATCTCGGATCTCTTCGACGTGCTCATGCTCAACCGCTACCACGGCTGGTACGCGCAGACCGGAGACCTCGCGGCCGCCGAGCGAAGCCTCGAGGAGGAGCTGCGCGCCTGGGTCGACAAGCACGACAAGCCGATCGTCTTCACCGAGTACGGGGCCGACGCCGTCGCCGGCCTGCACGCCCTCCCGCCCGGTCCGTGGACGGAGGAGTACCAGGCGGACGTGCTCGCGATGTTCCACCGGGTCTTCGACCGCTTCGACGCGGTCGTCGGCGAGCAGATCTGGAACTTCGCCGACTTCGCCACGGCGCCGGGGATCATGCGTGTCGACGGCAACAAGAAGGGCGTCTTCACGCGCGAGCGCCGCCCGAAGGCCGCCGCGCACATGCTGCGGAAGCGCTGGCGCAACGCCCCGTGAGCGATGCTCCCGGGACGCTGGCGAAGCTCCGGCCGGGCCGGTACCTCGGGTACGCCGCCGGCGAGGTCGCGAACAACCTCGCGTTCCAGATGGTCTCGGCGTTCGTGCTGATCTACTACACGGACGTCGCGGGGATCTCCGCCGCGGCAGCGGGCACGCTCCTCCTCGTCGTCCGCGTCTGGGGCGGCTTCACCGACCTGCTCGCCGGCCGCAGCGTCGACGGGACCTCCACACGCTGGGGCAAGTTCCGGCCCTACCTGCTGTTCGGGCCGCTACCGCTGCTCGCGCTCCTCGTGGCCGTGTTCTCGATCCCCGGTGGGCTCGGGGACGGCGGCAAGCTCGCCTGGGCGCTCGTCTCCTACGCGCTCTTCTCGCTCGCCTACAGCTTCGTCAACATCCCCTACGGGTCGCTGGCGGCAGCGATGACGCAGGAGCCCGACGCGAGGGCGAAGCTCTCGTCCTCCCGGGCGGTATCCGCCAGCCTGACGATCCTGCTGATCGCTGTTGCCGTCTCGCCTCAGATCGAGGGCTCGGACGACCTGCAGCGCTCGCTCACGATCACGACGGTGATCTTCGCTGCGATCGGGCTCGCGCTCTACCTGTGGTGCTTTGCAACCTCCCGCGAGGCGGTACAGCGCGTCACCGGCAAAGTCGGCATGCGCGACACCATGGCCATGATCGCCCACAACCGGCCGCTCGTCCTGCTCTGCGCCTCGAGCCTCCTGTTCCTCACCGGCATGTTCTCGCTATCCACGGTCGCGGTCTACTACGCGCGCGACGTGATCGGCAACACCAACCTCTACATCGTCATGACCACTGTCCAGACCATCGCCATGGTCGCGGCCGCCGCGCTCGTCCCGAAGCTGGTCGCGGCAGTCGGCAAGAAGCGTGCCTATGTCCTCGCCGGAGCAGTCGGCGCGGTCTCCGCCGTCGCCTTTGCGCTGGCGCCGGGATCCGTACCTGCGATCGGGATCGCCTGCTACGGAATCCTGGGCCTCGGCTTTGGCGCCATCAACGCCCTGATCTTCGCGCTGCAGGCCGACACGGTCGAGTACGGCGAGTGGCGGAGCGGCGTCCGCGCCGAAGGTGCCAGCTACTCCGTGCTCTCCTTCATGCGCAAGGCGGGCCAGGGGATCGGCGGAGCGGCGGCCGCCTACACCATCGGCCTCGGGGGCTACGTCTCGGGCGCGGCAACCCAAAGCGACGCGGCCGTGACCTCGATCAGAATTGCCGCGGGGGTCGTCCCGGCCGTAGCCGTGGCGGCCGCGGCCGCGGTCATGCTCGCCTACCCGCTGACCGAGAAAGCGTTTCGTACCCTCGTCGCGGAACTCGCCGAGCGCCGTGCGGCCCCCAACATCGCCGCGCCGGCACTCGTCAGCGAGTCTGGCTAGGCGGCCGAGATCAGGAAGGAGAGCAGAAACCGAGGGCGGTGAACCAGGCGATCCACGGCCCTCCCTCCTCGTAGCCCTGCGGCATCAGCGTGTCGGCGAGCGAGGCAAGCACCGCTCCGGCGGCGATCCCGAGCGGCCAAGCAAGCGTTCGGTCCGGGACTCCTTCGAGCGCCCCGTAGCCGGCGAAGACCGCGAGCGCCAGCACAAGCGCGGTCACGCTCCAGATCACGAAAACGCGGCTCGGCGAGAGGCCGGCCTCGCGCATCTTCTCGGAACCGACGATCACCTCGGGCAGGTTCGAGACGAAGATGGCGACGAGCAGCGTGGGCCTGCCGCTCTCGATCAGCGCGACGCCCATCGCGAGGTTCTCCGGGACGCCGTCGAGCGTCACCCCTGCGAGCAAGGCGAAGCCCACTCTCGCGCCGGCCGCCGACCGCCTCTCCGTGTGCCGGTCGAGCCACGTGTCGACGGCGATGAAGACGCTGGCGCCGGCGGCGAAGGCGACGCCGGCGCGCCACGCGTCCTGACGGAAGGCGTCCTCGAAGAGCTCGAACGCGACCGCGGTGATCAGGGCTCCGGCGGCGAACGCAAGCAGAGCCGCCGTCACGGCTCGCGAGGGCGGCCGCCAGATCGCGATCCAGGCGCCGAGCGGGAGCGCGCTCGAGGCAATCACGGCAAAAAGGGCTGCTCTGAGGGTCTAGCACCTCCCGACTTTCGGCACCGCCGCGCTGGGACGGCGCCGGAATCGCAGTCGGCGATCGTAGTGCGCCCTGCGGAGCGGCATGATGGAAGAGCCATGGTGGCCGAGCAGGTGACCGATGCCGTCGCCTACCACGCCGAGGGGCCGGTCTGGTCCGAGCGCTGGGGTGGCCTCCGCTGGGTGGACATGCTCGCGGGCGACGTCCTCTCCCTCGCCGCGGACGGGACAGTCGAACGCCGCCACGTCGCGAGTGTCGCGGCGGCACTCCGGCCCCGCCGCGGCGGTGGAGCGGTGCTCGGGATCGAGCGCGGCTTCGCCCTCGAGGACGCCGGCGGCACGATCACGCGCCTGAGCGAGCTCTGGACGGACGAGCGGCTGCGGATGAACGAAGGAGCCTGCGATCCCGACGGTCGCTTCTACTGCGGATCCATGGCCCACGACAAGCAGCCGGGCGCCGGCGCGCTGTATCGCCTCGATCCCGACCGCTCCATGCACGTGGTGCTCGAGAAAGTCACCGTCTCCAACGGGCTCGACTGGAGTCCGGACGGCTCACTTGCCTACTACAACGACACCGACACGGGCCGCGTCGATGTCTTCGACTACGAGCGCGACGCGGGGCTGAGCGGCCGGCGCCCGTTCGTCGAGACGGGGGCCCGTCCGGATGGCCTGACGGTCGACGCCGAGGGCGGCGTCTGGGTCGCGCTCTCGAATGCCGGCATGGTGCGCCGCTACACCGCAGACGGAATGCTCGACGATGTCATCGAGCTGCCTGCCACGAAGGTCACCGCGTGCGCCTTCGGCGGCCCGCGGCTCGACCAGCTCTTCATCACGACCTCGCGCGAAGGGCTCGACCCCGCCGCTGAGCCGGCCGCCGGCTCCCTCTGCCGCGCGGTACCCGGCGTGACAGGACTCCCGGTCCGGGAGTTCGCCGGGTAAGCGTCGGATGATCGAGCGGCTGGTGCTGTTCGGCGCCACGGGCGACCTCGCGGGCCGGTACCTGCTGCCCGCGCTCGCGGCGCTTCAGGCGGCGGGACGGCTGCCCGGCGGCTTCACGGTGACCGGTGCGTCCCGCGAGAACATGCACGACGTGGCGTTCCGGCGATCGGCCCGCGAGCGGTTGGAGCAGCACGCCGGCGGCGTGCCGGCGACCGCCCGGGAGGCGGTCGTGCGCTCGCTTCGCTACCGGCCCGCCGACGTCGGCGACGCGGAGAGCGTCGCCTCGGTCATCGAACCGGGCGGCCCCGTCGCGGCCTACCTGGCGCTCCCGCCCAGGCTTTTTCCCGCGGCGGTCACCGCGCTTGGGAGAGTGCGGCTCCCGGCGGGGAGCCGGATCGTCCTCGAGAAGCCCTTCGGCGAGGATCTTCAGAGCGCTATCGCGCTAAATCGGCTCCTGGCCGAGACGCTGGGACCGGCCGGCGAGCAGGCCGTCTTCCGGGTCGACCACGTATTGGGCATGGCGACGGTGCAGAACCTGCTCACGCTACGTCTAGCGAACCGCTTCCTGGATGCGGTGTGGAACAGCGACCATGTCGAGCAGGTGGAGATCCTCTGGGAGGAGACGCTGGCGCTCGAGGGCCGGGCCGGCTACTACGACCGAGCCGGCGCGCTCAAGGACGTGCTCCAGAACCACATGCTCCAGCTCCTGGCCCTGATCGCAATGGAGCCGCCCGCCGGCCTCGAGGCGCGAGATCTCCACGATCGCAAGCTCGAGGCGCTTCGCTCGGTCCGGCCGCTCACGCGCGCCGACGTGGCACGAAGGACTCGGCGTGCCCGCTACACAGGCGGACGGCTGGCAACTGGAGAAGACGTTCCCTCGTACGCCGAGGAGGACGGCGTTGAACCCGAGCGCGAAACCGAGACCTTCGCCGAGGTCGCGGTCGGGCTCGAGAGCGAGCGGTGGGCCGGCACACGCTTCCTGCTGCGCGCGGGCAAGGCGCTGAGACGCCGTCGCAAGATGGCGATCGTGCGGTTCCGGCCGGCAGGAGATGAGGCCGGCGAGCTCCGGATCGGCGTGGACGGCCCGGAGGACCTCGGCCTGCAGCTGACAGGCGGCGCGCCGGAATCGCCGGCGCGCCTGAGGTTGAGCGCGACACCGCCCGGCTTCGATCTTCCCGCCTACGGCCGCGTGCTGCTCGACGTTCTGAGCGGAAGAAGCACGCTCTCGATCCGCGGCGACGAAGCCGAGCAGGCCTGGCGCATCGTGACGCCGGTGCTCGACGGCTGGGCCGGCGGCGACGTCCAGCTCGAGGAGTATCCGGCCGGGTCGACGGGCCCGCCGAGTCGCGCCGACGCAACCCCCGGCGACTCGGTTCCGGGGCTCGGCGCTGGCGCAGGATCACAGTGACATCCCGGTACGGAAGGCCGCTCGCCTTCGGAGTGAGCATCGTCCCGGCAAGCGCGGATCTCGAGGTCAGCCGCGCGCTCGCGCGGCGGGGAGACGAGCTCGGGCTCGACTTGATCGGTATCCAGGACCACCCGTACCAGTGGCGGTTTCTCGACACCTGGTCGCTGATCGCCGACCTGCTCGCCCGCACCGAGCGGATCCGCCTCTTCCCCGACGTCGCCAACCTGCCGCTCCGCGGCCCGGCGATGATCGCTAAGCAGGCCGCCTCGCTCGACGCCCTTTCGGGCGGGCGCTTCGAGCTCGGCCTCGGCGCCGGCGCCGTCTGGGAGGCGATCACAGCGATGGGCGGCCCGGTCCGCTCGGGCCGCCAGGCGCTCCAGGCGCTGGAGGAGGCAATCGGCATCATTCGCGCCTTCTGGAGCGGGGAGCGCACGATCACGCTCGCGGGCGAGCACTACTCGGTGCGCGGCCTGCACCCGGGCCCGCAGCCCGCCCACCCTATAGAGATCTGGCTCGGCGTCGGCAAGCCGCACGCGCTGGCGCTGACCGGGCGACTCGCGAATGGCTGGGTGCCGTCACTCTTCTGGGCGAAACCCGAGCTCGTTCCCGAGATGATGCGTCGGATCGACGAAGGCGCAGCCGCCGCCGGCCGCGCTCCCTCGGAGATCCGGCGTATCTTCAACGTCGGCGGCAAGATCGCCGATGGGGCCACGAGCGAGCTGCTGAACGGCCCGCCCGAGCACTGGATCGAGACGCTTCGCAACTTCGCGCTCGAGTTCGGTTTCGACACGTTCGTGTTCTGGCCCGAGGAGGAGCCGCTCGTCCAGCTTCAGCGCTTCGTCGAGGAGGTTGTCCCTGCCGTTCGTCGCTGACTGGGCTCGCCCGCTCTGGCGCCGGTCGGGCTCTGTGACGACGCCTATCGCGCCCGGACGAAATCGAGCCACTACGGGCGCCGTGGCAAAGCGGCGATGAGCCCTTCGACATCGCTCGACGTGCGTGCCATCAACGGTCCGAATCGCGGCCGCACGACGGCGTGGATCACGACGCCCCTGCAGCTCGCCGACGGAGAAGCCACGACCGACCTCGCTCACTTCGCCCTGCTGGTCGATACGTCGAACGGCATCGCGGTTCGCAGGTCGCCGGAGGAATCGCAATTCCCCAACGTCGACCTCACGAATCGAACGCCGCAAAGATCAGCAACCGCTCCTGCGAAAAGGCGCGCGATGACCCACTAAGGATCCGCGGGCGGTACCTGTGGTTAACCCACCGTGACGCCGTCACGGCTCTTTCGAGCGTCTCGAGCGTTGTTAAGCGGCGCGGCGCAGCGGCGCGTCTGCGCGGGAGACCGTCGGGGCCGCTGCGAATACGCTGGCCAGCCGGCCGAGCGTGAGCGCAGCAAGCAAGAGGCCGAAGTCGCGAAGCGCGATGTCGTAGTACGTCGGCGGATCGCCCGTCAGCAGGTTGACGATGATCCCGGCGAGCCAGGCCGCCACCACGTGGGAGCCGAGCCGGGGCGCGAGCGCGACGAGCACGCCGGCCGCGATCTCGACCGCGCCGACCACGTACATGAAGTCCTGGCCGCTTCCGGGAAGGATGTCGTTCAGCCAGGGCGCCAGGTAGTCGGGCCAGTCGACCATCCAGTTGAAGAACTTGTCGAGCCCGAAGAGGATCGGGGCGGCCGTGAAGGCCGCTCGTAGGAATAGGTACGCCTGGTAGACGGGGTTCTCGAGCCGCTCTCTCTCAACGATCGATGCCATGGTTCTCAACACCTCCTGTCTGCGTGGGAAGGACCGCTTCTAGGCCGTTGGTGTCGCTCGGGCGAGGGGGTCTTACGGTCGGCTGAGGCGACAACGACTCGCCTTCGCTCCGGCCGGACGGCCTTCACGTCTTGCGTCGAGACGAAGACCACGTGCTTCCGGAAGAGACCGACACGGACGACGAGTCCGCGGGGACGACCGTCCGCAGCGCGGAGCGCGTCGACGACCGAGCCCAACCGGCCGTCCGCGCTCTCGACCTGAAAGCCACGGCAGTCCACCAGCCAGTCGTCGAAAGCAGCCGCGCTGCCACGGGCGAGACGCTCCCAACTGCCGGCGAAACGGCGGGCGCCGCGGTCCCAGTTCCTTCGACCTTGGCCATCGCAAAGACAGCATCGAGCGACGCTCGCTCAAGGGCCATCCGGGCGACCAACCATTTCCGGGAGGGCGGCGCCCGGATCTCAGGTCGTCCCGCCTCGATTGCAGGCGTGCTGTGGCCCGATATGGGGTCTCCCCCGGATGGTGCGCGCGTCGAGGGCGAGCCAGTCTTGCCAGACGTCCGGGCGAGCCGATCGGCGCGCCGGCGTTTGTCATTCGACCGAGAAAGGGTGCGAACTCATGAAGGACGTGCTTCTGACTCCGCAGGGCTTCGCGAAGCTCGAGGCGGAGCTCGAGCGGCTGTCCACCGAGGGCCGCGGCGAGATCTCCGAGCGCCTACGGCATGCCCTTACAGACGGCGACGATCTCAGCGAGAACGGCGACTACTTCGACGTCCAGGAAGACCAAGCGCTCCTGGAGCAGCGAATCGCGCAACTCGAGGACCGCCTCGCGCGCGCGCGTGTAATCGAACCGCCGAGCGTCGCGGATGTCGTCGCAATCGGCGGCCGCGTGCAGTTGCGCGAGCTCGAGACGAACGAAACGGTCGAGTACCGCATCGTCGGCTCTGCCGAGGCAAACCCGGCCGAGTTTCGGCTCTCGAACGAGTCGCCCGTAGGCAGAACCGTGCTCGGCCGGAGGCCGGGCGAGACCGTCGAGGTGCAGGCCCCGGCCGGGGTCCGGAGGTACACGATCGTCCATGTCTCCACCTAGCGCGTGGTGCGTTCGAGCTGGAAGGGCGTGAATGCCCTACACGCCATGCGTGCGAGGGGCGCGGGGTCACGAGGCGTGGAGCCAGGCGCGTGAGCTCAGGGAGATTCGCGCCCGTTCCGAGGGCCCTGAGCGACGAGGACAGCCCGATCCGCCTCGCCGACAAGCGCCGAGGGACGTTAGGAGTCTCGCCCGGCGCACGCCGGCTCGTGCAACGAGCCTGCCCGCGCGCGGGGCCGCCGTCCATCGGTGGGCGGCTGTACTTCTTCCTGGCCGGAGACCCACTTTCCGCCGCCGCGACGACCCGTCTAAGCCCAAGGCGGGCGTTCCCGCCGAAAAATGCAGTCCTCCCCGGATGGTCGACCGCGCGTGCCCGCGCGACGCTTCTCAAGCAAGACGTCAAGCGGACGGAGGAATCGAGAGATGGCAGGGACGATCGTGTGCGGGGTCGACGGTTCGCCGGCCGCGGTGGAGGCCGCGCGCGTCGCGACTGATCTGGGCGAGCAGCTCGACCTGCGGGTCGTCCTCGTGCACGTCGCCGACGGCTTCACCAGCGATCTCGCCCGAGTCGGAGGAGAGCGCCTGGTCAAGCGGATGGCCGCAGAACAGGGTCTCGACGAGATCGAGGCGCGCATCGAGGTCGGAGACCCGGCGGAGTGGCTCGCCCAGGTAGCCGCGGAAGAGCGGGCAGCACTGATCCTCGTCGGAGCCCGCAGTAGGCGGCGGCCCTGGCGCACGCTGCTTCGAAGGGATCTCGCGCGCGACCTCGCCGGCGTCACGCACTGTCCCGTTCTCGTCGTGCCTCCGAAGGACACCGGGAGTCGCCACGCCGAGCCGCTTCGGCTCGCCGCGGTCTAGCGAGCGGGTCCGGGCGGAGCAAGAATCACGCCCGTGCCGCTCTTTTGGCGCGTCTTCGGGATCAACGCCGCGCTCCTTCTCGTCGCGACGCTGCTTCTCCTCTTCAGCCCCGTCGAAGTCGACGCACCGATCAAGCCCTATCAGGCGGCGATCCTCGTCTCGGGGCTCGTCGTCATGCTGGTCGCCGACCTCGTCCTCCTCTGGCCGAGCTTCGCCCCGCTCGAGCGGCTCACTCGCCGCATGCACCACGTCGATCTGCTCCGCCCCGGGCAGCGGATTTCGGCCACGGGTCCGCGCGAGGTGCGCGAGCTCATCAAGGCGTTTAACGAGATGCTCGCCAGGCTGGAATCCGAGCGGCGGGAAAGTGGACGACTCGCGCTCCAAGCGCAAGAGGAGGAGCGGCTGCGGATAGCGCGCGGGCTCCACGACGAGGTCGGGCAGACAATGACCGCCGTCCTCCTCCAGCTGAAACGGGCCGCCGACGATGCGCCTCCTGCGCTCCGAGGAGAGCTCATCGAAGTGCAGGAGGCGATACGGACGAGTCTGGATGACGTTCGGCGCATCGCCCGACAGCTTCGGCCCGAGATGCTCGAGCACCTCGGGTTGGTCAGTGCCCTCACGGCACTCGCCACCAGCTTCTCCGAACGAACCGGTCTCGCCGTCGAGCGGAGGTTCGAGAGCGAGCTTCCGCGCCTCGACCCGGACGCCGAGCTCGCCCTCTACCGAATCGCGCAGGAAAGTCTTACGAACGTCGCCAGGCACGCCGACGCCGAGAGCGTTCAGCTCGAGCTCAGCCGCGGCCCAGGAAGCGTCGTCCTCCGCGTCGCCGACGACGGCAAGGGGATGAACGGTGTGCAGCCCCCCGGCGGCGGGCTCCGCGGCATGCGAGAGCGCGCGCTGATGATCGGAGCGGCGCTCGCGGTGAAGCAAGGCCCAGACGGAGGGGTCGAGGTGCGGCTCGAGGTCCCGGCCGCAGACGCACGCTGATGCCGATCCCGCTCACCACGCGGATCCTCGTCGCCGACGACCACGCGATCGTTCGCGAGGGCCTGCGCCGCGTGCTCGATGCCGAGCCCGACCTCGAGGTCGTCGCCGAGGCCGCTGACGGGGCGGACGCGGTCGACCGCGCACTCGCCGAAGACGTCCATCTCGCGATTCTCGACGTGAGCATGCCGCGCATGACCGGCATCCACGCGGCGCGCGAGCTCGCCAAGCGAAAACCGGAGCTGCGGACGCTCATCCTCTCCATGTACGACAACGAGCAGTTCCTCTTCGAGGCGCTCAAGGCGGGCGCCTCCGGCTACGTGCTCAAATCCGGCGCCGATCGGGACATCGTCGACGCGGCGCGGGCCGCTATGCGCGGAGAGTGCTACCTCTACCCCGGCGCGGTGAGCTCCCTCGTCCGCGACTTCCTGGACCGCGCCGGCGACAGCGAGGAGGGCTTCGACCCGCTCACGCCGCGCGAGTCCGAGATACTGAAGCTGATCGCGGAGGCGTACACCTCGAAGGAGATCGCCGAGAAGCTCTATATCAGCGTGAAGACGGTCGAGCGCCACCGCGCGAACATCCTCGAGAAGCTCGGCATGCGGGACCGCGTCGAGCTCACCCGCTACGCGATCCGCCGCGGCCTCGTCGAGCCGTAGCGGCGCGACTCAGCGGACGCGGCAACGGCAGCCGTGCTCGTTCGAGGACCCGCAGACCGGGCAAGTGGGGCGCTTCCAGCTAAGGAGGTGCTTCTCGACACCGGCCAGAACCATGAGGAGCCCCAAGCCCGCGAGCAGGGCGGTCAGGACGAGAACCTGCTGGAAGGTCGCGCTCACGATGTCACCTTCGCCCGCTTGTTCCCAGAGACGGAGATCGGCACTCGCTCGAGCTCGCCAGGTCTCCAAGCCGAGCTTCCGCCTGTCGAGCCGCGCAGGTACTCGTGCAGCCAAGGAGCGACGGTTCGAGCCCGCCTGACGTTTCGGCTCGTCAGAACCGCGTCCAAAGCGGCGAGGGCCGGCGTCAATTTCAGCCCGGCACGGCTTCGTGGGCCAGTGCCATTTTCATGGTGACCCATGGCATCGCCCGAGTCGTCGGACGTCGGCGTGCCGGCTAGCTCGCGGGCGGCGGCAACGAGCTCCTGCAGCGCCTCCATCTCCTCCGGAGAGACGGAGTAGTACCGATCGAAATCAAGGGCCACGTTCGTCTCCGGTAGTGAGTTCTCGACACGATCCTCCCCGCCGTCGCACAGCGCGTCGATCGGGGAGAGGCCTTATTTCCCGAGAGATCCATGCCCCATTACTCGGCCGAAGTGCTGAGCGGTCACCGCCACCTGGAGAAGGCGTGAGTCACGCGGCCTCCACCGAGCGCTTGCGCTTCGCCTCGATCTCGGCGAGCAGCTCCTCGAACGAAGCAGCGAACTTCTGGACGCCTTCCCGCTCGGCCTCGACCTCGCCCTTCAGGTATCGCTTCGAGAGCGGCGGCCGGTCGTAGGGCAGGGATTCGTCGCTCGGGAAGAGCGCGAGCCGCCCCTCACCGCCGGCCTAACGATGAACCTTGATCACGCGCGCGGACGCGAGCCCGCCGCCGACGATGACAACGTCAAACCGCGTTCGGAACCTCCTTGAAAGCTCGCCCGCGGTGCAGGCGAAGCCCGGATGCGGACAGCCGATCTGGCCCGTCGCCGGATGGCTTGGCGCGAGCGTTTTTCTTGCACTCTTGGTGTTGGGCGTGCCGTTCGCCTTCGCTCGCCCTGCGACAATCCACCCAAGCCGCCTTCGGTAAGACCCGTCGCTCTCCGGTCACGAACGAGCCGCACACGACGACCGGAAGGAGTCACGACATGACGAAGGCAAAGGTCTACCGGCCGCTTCCACTCACCCTCGCGGCGGCGGTCGCGCTTCTCGCCGCACTGGTCGCGATCGCGGTTTCGGGCGGCCATCCCGCCCAGGCGCACAGCGCGGCGAGCCACCGGGGCAAGGCGACGGCCGCCACGAAGGGGAGGATCACGGAGGCGGAGCTAGCGCTGCGAAACGAGATGCGCCGGCTCTGGGAGGATCGCGTCACATGGACGCGCCTGGCGATCATCAGCCTCACGACCGATTCCCCCGACACGGAGGCAACGGTCGGCCGGCTGCTCGCGAACCAGACCGACATCGGAAACGCGATCAAGCCCTTCTACGGCACCACCGCCGGCAACCAGCTGACCGAGCTGCTCCGCGGCCACATCCTGATCGCGGCCGACCTCGTCCGCACGGCCAAGGCGGGCGACGAGGCGAAGCTCGCCGACGCCCAGGCTCGGTGGGAAGCGAACGCGCATGAGATCGCCACGTTCCTGAACAGCGCGAATCCGAGGCACTGGAAGCTCGGGGCGCTCGACTCAATGCTCGGCGAGCACCTCCGCCTGACGACCGAGGAGGCCGTCGCCCGGCTCCAGGGCGACTGGGCGGCGGACGTCGCCGCGTACGACCGCATTCACCACCACGCGCTACAGATGGCGGACACGCTCTCGCAGGGAATCGTCAAGCAGTTTCCACGCCGCTTCCGCTAGCGCGGCACATCCTTCGACGAGCCACCCCGGCGCGCCGAGGCCGCTCCGGGGTGGCTCGCGCGGTAAGAACCCGCGCCCTCCCGACACGAATAAGACGTGCGGACCGAACTGACACTGGAGCGCGAGGCGAACGAGGTCGTCGCCTGGCGCCAAGATCAGCTCGCCGCCTCCGGCTTTCCGCCGCCGCTCGCCGCGAGCGTCGCCGGTGACTCGCGCTACGACCTGCACGCGCTCATCGAGCTCGTCGAACGAAGCTGCCCGCCCCACCTTGCCGTGCGTATCCTCGCCCCGCTCGAAGAGCGATCCGCCGCATGAGCGCCGCTACGCTGCCTCTCGAGCCGATGGAGTCGACGACTTACGCGCGCCCGACAGCAGGGACCACCGCTCGCTCTCTCCTCGACGAGGAGTCGCGCGAGTGGCTGCGCTCCCTCCGGGCCGGCGGCGCGACGAGAGACGAGGCGGTCGCACGCCTGCATGCGCTCCTTCTTCGCGCAGCCCGGTTCGAGGTCGCGCGCCGACGTCCGACGCTGCCGCACCTGCGCGGGAACGATCTCGACGACATCGCGCACATGGCCGCCGACGACGCGCTGGTCAGCGTGCTGGCGCGGCTCGACGACTTTCGCGGGGCGAGCCGCTTCACGACCTGGGTCTACAAGTTCGCCCTGCTGGAGGCGGCGGTCAAGCTGCGCAAGCGCGCCTGGCAGGGGCGCGAGGTCCCGCTCGAGCCCGAGACGTGGAGCCTCTTCTCGAGCGCGGGACTCGAGCCCGACGAGGAGATCGAGCAGAGCGAGCTCTTGACGACCCTGCAGCAGGCGATCGCCGACGTGCTGACGCCGCATCAGCGACGCGTCCTCGTCGCGCTCGCCCTGAACGGCGTCCCGATCGACGTCCTCGCCGAACGGCTGAACACGAGCCGCGGCGCCCTGTACAAGACACTGCACGACGGACGGCGCAAGCTGCGCAGGCACCTCGATGAGCGCGGGCTTGCGCTCGAGACGTCGCTAGAGGAGGAGAACTGATGGAGCGACCCGAGCTCAGGCAGGCGCTCGGCCGGCTCCTCGGGCCGGCCGAGCCGGAGGTCGGCTGCGAGGTGTGCTTCGACGAGCTCGACCGGTACGTCGAGCTGGAGCTCGCCGGCGCGAACGCCGACGCAGCGATTCCCGGGCTGCGCGCGCACCTGGACGGTTGTCCCGCGTGCCGCGAGGAACACGAGAGCCTCCGCGCGCTCGTGAGCGGCGAGCAAGCGCTCTAGGCGCGAGTAAGTCCGGCCCACACCTCGACACCAAGGAGGTGTGGGTGAAGTGAGCTTCAAGGGCCTTGGACTCACGACAGCGCCGGGACGCGTGATGACGCCGCGAGCGGCGAGCGAGCAGGTCGTCGCGGCGGCGCTCGCCCGGCTGGAGGGCGGCCCGGCCCGGGTGGCGGACGTCGGCACCGGCTCGGGGGCGCTCGCGATCGCGATCGCCTCCGTGGCGCCGCAGGCGGTGCTCTGGGCCACCGACACGAGCCGCGATGCCGTCGCCCTTGCTCGCGCCAACGTGCGCCGCCACCGGCTCGCGGATCGGATCACCGTCTGCCACGGGGATTTGCTCGAACCTGTCACCGGCGCCGTCGACCTCGTCGTCGCGAACCTGCCGTACCTGGCGGCCGCAGAAGCGGCGCTCTTCCCCGACCTCGCCTCCGAGCCAGTCGACGCCGTCTTCGTAGCGGGGGACGGGCTCGAGCCCTACCGCCGGCTGCTCACGGTCTGCGCCGGCCGGCTCAGTATCGGCGGCGCGGTCGCCATCCAGCTACATCGCCGCGTACTCACAGCGACACACGACGAGCTGCCGAGGCTCCGCGCCGAAATCGAGACAACCCACCGAGCGGCCGCGCTCTCTTTGCCCCCTCAGGTCTTGGC
>JALZGN010000308.1 GCA_030861005.1 Actinomycetota bacterium | reverse complement strand
CCAACATCCGGCCACACCTCAGTGGAAGGCGCGCGAGGGACGCTCGGTAGGAAGCCACGCGAAGGTGTTGAGTCGTGGCAACAATGGCAACGCTCGGCGTTCGCTCGCGTTCGCTCGACCGTTCGCCCGTCGACGGAATTCCGCTCAACAATGCGGTTAAACGGACCCACGGCACCGGACCGTTTCGCCTCTTGCTCGTTGCACCAACGCCGGGTACGGCGGTCTTGGTTGTGGGGAAGTCCCGCACCGAAACGGGCCGATTTCGGCGGTCTCGAGCGGATGAAGGTCGCTAACGAGAAAGAGCCGAAAGCCCTTGAGTAGCAGGACTTTCGGCTCTTTACGAGGTGGGCGGTACTGGGCTCGAACCAGTGACCCCCAGCTTGTCGAGCTGGTGCTCTCCCAACTGAGCTAACCGCCCTCGCCTGCAATGCGAGGTTCGCCGACTGTTGCGCCCTCGCAGGGGCCTATTTTACCGATTGCCGTCCCTCGCTTCTTGCCGCCGATGCAGGGCAAGCGCGGCGGTGTGCGCCGGTCGCTGAGACCAGGCGCCCACGGCGGGAGTACCCCTCCGCGGGCGGGCAAGATTCAACGGATGGAACGCGACGCCGCTCTCATCCTTCCCGACGGAACCGTTCACGACCTCGACGTCGAGGTGACCCTCGGGCGCGCCCCCGAGAACGATGTCGTCGTCGAGAAGGGAGGCGTGAGTCGGCGGCACGCGCGGCTCCTGAAGGAGGGCGGGCGCTGGTACGTCGAGGATCGGGGCAGCCTGTACGGGACACACCTGAACGGCGTCCGGCTGCAGCCGCGCGTGCCGTACTCGCTCCGCCACGCCGACCGGCTCGTGATCGGACCGGACACGTTCATCTTCTTCGCCCGCGCGCAGGTGGACGACCCGGACGACACGGCCAGGTTCGCGCTCTCCGAGCCCCCCTCGGGAGAGCCTGGGCTCTCCCCGTTTCAGCGCCAGGTCGTCCAAGCGCTCTGCGCCCCGTGGCTCGCAGGAGGCAGCCTCGACGAGCTCCCCGTGAACGAGGAGATCGCGGCCCAGCTCGGAACACCGCGCGCAACCGAGAGCGTGAAGGCGGCGCTCCGGCGCGCCTACGCGAAGGCCGGCCTGAGCGAGGAGTCTGCCGGCAAGCGGGGCAAGCTCTGCGTGGCCGCCCGCCGGCGCGGGTGGATCTAACGCGCCTGCGAGGTGGCGATCAGGGTCACGTGGGTGACCCAACGCTTTCCGAACCCTTGCACCTGCGCGGATCGCGCGCACAATGGCCTGTGCGTCGAGCCGGGGGAGCGACGCGAAGACGAGGGGTTAGGGGGAAAACGCGTTGTACGGACAGCCGCTTCGAGGACGGGCGGATGAACCATCGGTCAGGCGGGAGGGAATCGGCCCGTCCCGATGATCCCGACCGCGACGATCAAGGTCTTCGTCATGATGCTCGCGAGCGGCATCGGGGTTGGCTTCGCCGTCGTCGCGATGCTCGCCGACGGGCCGCCCGTGCACGTGGAGACGCCGGCCGGCGCGTTTGCGCCCGCCGCGGCGACCGCGGATGCGGCGGCGACGGCCGACGGCTTGACCGCGGCGCCCTCGCCGGAGACGGTCGGAGGCCCGGTGGAGTCGGCGGCGCCCGAGATCTTCCACGAAGAGCGGTATCTCGTCAGGCGGGGCGACACGCTCTGGGACATCGCGGCGCGCCATTACGTCGACCCACCGGAGGCGATGCGCAGGATCAAGAAGCGGAACCGCCTGAAGCGCGACAGCGTGCTCGCGGGCGAGATCCTCGTCCTCCCGACGGCCGGCCGCCGGAGCGCGGACACGAGCACCGAGGCGGACGAGAGCGGCCCCGCGGACGAGGCGGCGGCGACGGAGGACGCTCCGCTCGCTCCCTAGATGTAGTTCCTAAGCACGTTGGTTCATCCGGGCCTCCTTGGAGGCTGGGAGCTACCACGCAACCCAGTCCCAAGGAGGACACCGGATGGACCTTCACGCTAACGCCGCCCTCAGCCTGAACAAGCGCCGGCTGCTCTGCCGCCGCGTCGTGGAAGAGCGCTGGACGCTGACGAAGGCGGCCGCGGCCGCCGAAG
>JALZGN010000069.1 GCA_030861005.1 Actinomycetota bacterium | reverse complement strand
CCGAGCGGAACCGCACGAGCCCGGGCGCGACGCCTCGTACCGCTGCTCGGAGCGGATGACCTCGAGCGACGGCACGTCGGGCGGCGCCACGCGATCTTCATCCGCGGAGCCCTCGCCGGTCCAGACGAACATCACTACGGTCGCGGGAGTGCGGTTACGCTGAGGCGACGGTAGTTGCGCGCTTGACCAGCAGACCGCCGAAGCGGATCGAGCTCGAGAGAACGGAGGAACCTGACCCCCGGGAGTAACGCAGCCGAGGTCGGCGTTCGAGCATGAATGGCGCTCTCGCCATCCGCCTGCGCGGCGCCGTCAAGCGCTACGGGTCGATCACGGCGGTGGATGGCCTCGACCTCGATGTGTCCGAGGGCACGTGCGTCGGCCTGCTCGGTCCCAACGGCGCGGGCAAGTCGACGACGATGCGCCTGCTCATCGGGCAGGCGATCGCCGACGCGGGTGAGATCGACGTGCTCGGCTTCCGGCTACCGGAAGAATCCAAGCAGGCGCGCGCGCAGCTCGGCGTCTCGCCGCAGCTCGACAACCTCGACGTCACCCTCACCGTCGAGCAGAACCTGCTCGTCTTCACCCACCTGTATCGCATCGGTCGCTCCGAGCGGCGCGCCGCGATCGAGCGGGCCCTGGCGATGGGCAACCTGGCCGATCGCCGAGACAGCCGGGTCGACACGCTCTCCGGCGGCATGCGGCGACGCCTGCTCATCGCGCGCGCGCTCGTTCACCGCCCTCGCCTCGTTCTCCTCGACGAGCCGACGGTGGGCCTCGATCCGCAGGTCCGTCAGGAGCTCTGGGCGCTCATCGACGCGCTGCGGGCAGAGGGGACGACGATCTTGATGTCGACGCACTACATCGAGGAGGCGCAGCGACTTGCCGATTCGGTCTTGATCATGTCTCGCGGGAGCGCGGTCGCTGCTGGGCCGCCTGCGCAGTTGATCGCCGAGCACGCGGGTCGGGAGGCGATCGAGGTTTACGGGCCGCCTGCGAGGCTAGTCGAGATCGAAGCCGCGGCCGGCGCAGCGGGGCTTCGCACGCGGCGGACGGGGACGAGTGTGGCCGTCCTGGGCGTCGACGGAGCCGACGGGCGCGCCCCCGAAGGCGAGCGGCGGCCGGCGAATCTCGAGGACGTATTCGTCTTGCTGACGGGCGAGGAGATCTCCTGATGGCGACCACGGTCGCGTCACGGACGCCCCGCCTCGGTCGCCTTGAGCGCCCCGCGCTGACGGGCGTGCTCGTGCGGGAGGTCGTCAACTACTCGTCCTACTGGCGCTCGTCGATGTTCTCCTCCACCGTGGAGCCCACCATCTACCTGCTGGCGTTCGGATTCGGATTCGGCTCGCTCGTGAGCCACATCGGCGGCTACGACTACGTCGAGTTCGTGGGGACCGGGACCGTTGCGACCGCCGTGCTGTTCTCGAGCGCGTATGCGGCGATGTTCGGGACGTTCGTCAAGTACAAGTTCCAGCGGACGTACGACGCGATCCTCGCCGCGCCCGTTGATACCGAGGAGCTGGTCACTGCGGAGGCGCTGTGGATGGCGATCCGCGCGGGCGTTTACGGCTGCGTGCCGATGCTCGTCGCGCTGGCATTCGGGCTCGACCCCGCGTGGGGGATGCTCACCGTGCCTGGGATCGCTTTCATCGCCGGGTTCGGCTGGGCGTGCTTCGGGATCGCCGTCGCCGGCTTCGCGAAGTCGATCGAGAACTTCAACTACATCGTCAGCGCGGTCCTGACGCCGCTCTTCCTCCTCGCGGGTTCCTTCTTCCCGCTCGACCGGTTCCCGGAGTGGGCGCGCGTGCTGGCGAACGTCAATCCGCTCCACCACTGCGTGGTGCTCGTCCGCCATGCCGTGTTCGGCTGGGGCGGGTGGGGCGACCTGCTTCGCGCCGGCGCGCTCGTCGTGTTCGGCGCGCTCATGTGGCGCATCGCGATCCGCGCGATGACGCGCAAGCTCGTGGACTGACGCCGCGCGTTACGCCGCGTAGCGCCCGGCCGCCCGATCGCGGGCGCGCCGC